>JBNKGN010000069.1:0-12216 GCA_050289845.1 Crocinitomicaceae bacterium
TCAGAGGTTTTTATATCCGTGTTTGTCGTTGACGTGCACGCAGCAATTGTGATTAGAAGAAGAATGCATCCATTTTTAAGAAAAACACTCATAGATCCGTCAGGTAAAGTAGAATAGTGGTGTCATCTATAATCACAAATCCACCTTGTTTGTATTGGTCTCCTCCGAAGAAATAGGGATTGTAATTAAAAATGTTCGATTTGGATAATTTTCGACTCAGGTTTGGATCCAGCCATTCGAAATCGAACAATTCTTTGCGGTAAGATTGGTAACTAACGGACAACAACTGGTAATCGTCCATTATTTTGAGCACCGTAGCTTTGTCATAGTGCAACTCAGCCTCAATGCGATAATCCGTTGGTTCTACAGTGCGAGACGATTTCTTTTCGTGGGGAACTTCCCACCATTTCACACTTTTGGGAGGGTAACGCGATAGATTAATATAGTTCCCTAGTTCTTCAATATCAGTGCTGACAGCTTCGTTGTCGTCGTTAGAACAGGCACTAATAAACAATGGTAGAAACGCCAGAAGGAGCAGTGAGATTCGCATTCGAGTACTTTTAAAGGTTTGAAAAATACGGAGAATTGAGAAATAAAATGTCTGGATGCAACAAGTTCTCGCGATCGTTCGGCAATTTATAGGAAAGCAGACGCCGATTCCAGTCTTCTTTGCCAAAACGCCGCTTCTTTCCAACGTTGTTCCTGACCGTAAAATACACGACGATGCTTTAGGTAATGCGACCAAATCGCATTGATCTGTTGTGTGTAAACTTCCGAAAATGACGAAGCGTTTGAAGTTGTTTCGATCGGTTGGTGCTTTTCGAGTAAATCCACCAATTGCATCGCACTGGCCATTGCGTTGTACATCCCTTGTGCAGAAAGTGGATCAAAACTTATTGCTGCATCGCCAATCGCTGCCCACTGATTTCCAGAGACTGCTTCTAGACGGGTAGAGTTTGCCGCTACGATTCCCTGAAAGTCAAGCGCCGTTTCTTGTCCCGAAATGAACGAGGTGAGCTGTGGGCATCCTTTCATTTGTTCTAAAAATTGTGTGCGATTTTTTCCGAAATCTTTTGAGATCAGGTCGGCATCTGTGTGATAGGCAAGTAACATGCGCTGCTGTGGTAGGGGAGAAGCATACCACCAACCCGAAGGCGAAGTAGCAATCGTTCCCAATTGTCGCTTACCTTGATAGGGAACCGTTCCCCAACAGGATACCAATTTGTCGATAGCTTCGCGTTGAACACCAATTTTACGGGCAAAATGCGATTGTCGACCACTGGCGTCGATAACAAACGAAGCGTTGATTTGATGTGCGGTTAACGGACCACGGACGTCCAATTCCCATTGATTATCTTGAAATACGATGGCTTCCAATTGCGCAGGACAAATCCACTGTACACCACGATCTATGGCAGATTGCCGCAAAAATTGCTCAAACGATTTACGATTCAAATACCAACCATTTCCGTCTGGATTACTCAAGTGATCCACGATGTGCACTTGTTCGCTGCCCCAATACGATTGCATCCCGAGATTGACCAGGTGTTCGTGACTACTTTCCAGTGCTTCTTGCAATCCAAGCTGTTGTAAAATCCTCCGTGCAGGAGGTGCCAAACATTCTCCAATACGCGCATGAGGCGTTTCGGATTTCTCCACGATGGTAACCCGATACCTATCGGAAAGGGCAATGCCAGCAATACAGCCAGCAATGCCTCCTCCAATAATGGCAATATCCGTGTTTAATGGATTTGATTGCATCTTTTGGTTATCCTTTGCGATGATAGCGCTCGAAACGATTCGCTTTTTCCGTAACTCCCAATTCAATCTTAGCGCGTGATTTGTCTTCGACTCCGAATCCTTTTGCACCGGATTTTTCTTTGGATGCAAGTAGGTTCAAAGCGCGCTCAATTCGTGGATTTGACTGCAATTCCTCTTGCATTCCACTATCAACAATTGTCTGAAGCATTTCCAAGGCTGCCTTTTGTTTTGTTGGATCATTTAACACGTTTTCGTCGGAAATCAACCCAAGCATTAATGAGATTTGAATGCCACTTAATTTCGCAGAACTGTTAGATTGCAACATTGACTGCAGCGCATTCTTAGCATGTTCAAGGACTTTGTGTTCTTGTTTTTTATCAGGCACCAATCCAACTTGCATTTCTTTCGGAAGATTTGGATCGTTAGTTGCTCCTGGTTGTTGCTGTACAATCGCTAGTTTGTCAAAATGACGCACCATACTGTTGATTTGATTGGTGTACGTTGCTGGTTTTCCTTCCAACGGCAAATTGTCGAGCCACTCGGTACGATACGCGAATGCTTGACGTCGTGTTTCTTCCGACAAGTTTGGATCGATTGCCTCTTTGTACCGTGTTTCGTTGAGAATGTTGTTCGGTACACGCGCAGGCCAGAAAGTCGGCAAGTACGGATCATACGTTGAAGTATATCCATCGCGACAACTCGCTGTATCGGTTTGCCATGGAATTGCCATCCAGCGGGTAACTCCGCCGGCAGTTTGTCCTCCCAAAAGCGGTCCTTCCGCAAGGGTAAATACATCACTGTTCATAACGGGTCCGTAGTATTGACGGTTGGTTGGCGGTGTTTTCTTCGCGTGTTTTAGTCGGAATGGTTCGCTATACATTCCCGACGTACGCATTGGCCACGTCATTTCACATCCTGGATGGAATGCGTCGGCGAGACAGAAGTCCATTGCTGCTTTCGTCAGCATATCGGGCTGATCTGCAACAGGAATTTGATCGATTGTCGGAAGTTCTGGAATGTGCGGACAACCAGTCATATCTACATAGTCGGCATCAAAATCCCCTTTTACCCATTGGTCTAAAAAGGATAGTTGCAGATTCGATAAAGTGGAGTTTTGACGCACGGATCCCATGGTTGGAATACTGATGGCATCACCATACAGCCACGGCCAAAGTTGTGCGCCTTCTGCGCCTGACACATCGTAGCGTCGGAAATTATTCGAAATTGTTCGGCGCATTTCCATATTTGCGGAAGAAGGATCGTTCAGTCTTTTTTTCCATTCGTTAGTGGTATAGTCAAATTGTCCTTGCCAACCGAAAGCACCTGCAAATCCAGCATTTACCCATTGCAAATTGGTCATACGTTCGAAAATAGGAAGGATGTCTTTGGTGAAAGAAGGTCGCGCTGGTCGGGTTAACATCCCTGCACTTACAGCAACATCGCGCATCAAATCCCACATGGTTCGAACCGATTTTTGCATCGGAGCATAATCAGGTGGCGCGCAAATTGCCCAGGCTGGAGTTACGCGTAAATTAACGCCTTCGTATTCAACCTGAGCGGTAACAGGTCCGTCTGAAATATCATCGTACCAACCTTCGTTGTTCGCAAATGTGATCGCAATCTGCCCGTGAATATTTGCGGATTTTCCGTGTCCACCGAGCATAATAAGGCGACCATGATCGTCGGTGTGCATTTCTCCAAGATAGACCTTACGTCCCTGGAAATGACCCTCAAACTTGGTCTCAGCGATTTTGTTTTTGCCTGAAATCGATTGTTTGCCGCCGTCAATAATCAGGGAATCGCGATCTGGAACGTTGATGTTTCGCAATCCGGAAGCAGGTGCGTCTGCTGCCTCTGGGATATCGAGCGCCATTTGGAATTCGTACCAAGAAGATTTCTGGTTTGCCAGGTGTGCGTGCCATTTAATGGTTGCATTGTCTGCAGTCAACTCTTTTATGGCTTTTCCAGCGGCGTTCAATCCATAAATTCTGAATTGTGCTGCCTGACGTTTGAGTGCACCCGTTTCATCGCGGTAGGCATGCGGATCTGTTTGTGGTACTGGTGTATCAACCAATGGGCCAATAAAATACGCGTTTTCGCTATTTCCAACACGCATGACACCAATTGGTGGATAAATCGCTGCTTTTACAATACATGTATCGTCTTCATCGGTGTTGCCCTCGAATGGAGGATTGATTTCTTTGGGTTCTTGTTGTGGCTGACCGTTGGCCTGTCTTCGTGCATCGGCACTTGCGGCATAAACACTTCTTCGGACATCCGCGATTGATCCTAGTGGTTGATGTGCTTCTAGCGTGCGCCAAATATTGAACGACAATCCATTTCCAAACTCGGATTGACCAATTGCACAAATATCTTGCTGCGGAAATTCCAATTCTGCGATACAGATGTAAGGACTTTCTTCAGTACTCCAAACAACTTGCGCATCATTGATAGGCATGGTGTCCGGGTTGGTACGCAATTGTATTTCGAAACGAAATTTGGAAGGTCCCGTGCGCAAGCGTTGTTGTAAGTCGAGTGCGAGATAATTGTTATCGTTAAACGGTGCACCTCGGTCGACATCGTCTGGGACCAATCGGTATTTTACAGTATTCTCTTCACCGAGTTTAAAAGGTAAAATCGCCCAGTAACTAGCGCTCAAACAACTCGCTTCGGGTTTCTGCATAGCCTGGAGAATCGCGGCAAGTTCTGGGTGTGAATCGATGTAACTGTCGTAATCTTTGTCGATCACACCTGCTGTTGTGAAAGCACACATTTGTTGGGCATCACTTGCAAAGAACCGATCGATATTTTGAAAAATAAAGTCGGCGTTTGTGCCTTCTCCAAAGAGTTTCGGTCCGTCTACCCCAAAGAGTTTCAATCCAACGCCTAAGGTGCTGTGCAAATCGGGAGAAGAGGGATCGGTGTCACTTGAAAAGCGCACGGCACATTCGTAAGCGTCACCAGCGAAAATCCCTATTTTATAAGCTGGGTTTATGTCTTTCTTGACGGTAAATTTTCCATAAGCGATTCCGTGTTGTTTACGGAAAACAGAACGTTGTGCGGGGTGTTGTCCCATTTCGATGCGGGTCTTTTGTCCCATTTCAACGAACATTTCTTCGAGTCGTTTAGTGACAATGGCAATATTTCCATCGCTATCCCAACAAGGAACATCATTGGCACTCGGCTTTTTTTTCTTTTTCATAAATAGTGTTTATAGTGGTAAATGAGCAGAGCCTAAAGTAAGAAGGTTCCTCCAGAAATTAACGTGTATTTGTACCTGAATTGGTGCGCACATATACCTGAAATGCAGCGGTGAATTTGTGGGTTGTTTTTTGAAGTACGTTTATTATTAATCGGATAGTTCTGGTCCGATTTTTGCTAAATTGGAGGCATGAAATGGTGCTTACTGCTTTTACTTATTCTACCGATTACATTACAGGCGCAGGAAGATTCCTGTGGTCGGATCGTTGATTTTCCAGATGTAGAGGCGCAATTTCCTGGAGGAATGGTTGAAATGCACCAGTTTATTGTCGAGAATCTTGAATATCCAGAAGGGATATTTGATATTGATATGGCGCCGAGACTTTACCTTTCGTTTATCGTTTGCGTTGATGGTTCGATTCATTCGCTAGAGTTAGGACAGGATACTTCCGAAAGTATACGAGAAATGGTTTCGGATATATATCAAAAAATGCCGAATTGGATTCCTGCGAAAGAAAATGGTGTTCCTGTTGCTACTAGAGTACGACTACCGATTATTATCGAACTCAATTGAATTGTGAATTTCAAAACTTCCGACGACGTATCGGAGTAACGGGATTTACATTTCCAATGCTCAATTCTCAATTTGACCTTCCCATCGCTCAAAAGCTGTTCCATTGAATTTGAGTACTCCAGCGTTGTGCGTGCAACACCAAATAGTTCCTTCGATATCGGAATAAATTCGGAAGATTTGTACCTCTGCATTGCCCTCTTTTATTGGAAAATGACGCATCTTCTTTCCATCAAAACGCCAAATACCCCCTTCGTACTGTGCCATCCAAATCGCACCATTCGCATCTTCGGCGATGGACATGAAGAAATTCTCGAGATTTTGTTCTTGGGCTGTCGGAATTCCAGGCAATTGTTGGAAGGAAATATTGTCTGTGAGAGCGTATTTGTGATTCACATTCGCATTGAACCAAAAGTGACCATTTCGATCCTCCAGAATAGAACGGACACCAGGAGCCGGACCAGGATCTATTTCAGTCATTTCTCGCTCTGAAAACCACAAGAAGGACGTACCATCAAATCGCAATGCCCCAAATGTAGACGTTCCGAACCAAAAAGCTCCTTTACTATCGTTGAAAATAGTGTAGACACCATACGGACTGTAAGAAACGTTCGGATAGTTTCTCTTGAAATCTACTTCCAGAGGATGCTTGGGCAATAACAACAAATGCACTACTTTTCCATCGTAGCGATAGATACCGTTTTCATTCCAATTGCTGGTAAACCACAAATCCCCGTCAGTGAGTTCCCAACGGTTACTTGTGTCCCGAAATACTTCCAGTGCTTCAAACGATTTTCCGTCAAATTTATCAACGCCTGTTTCATGCCCTAAAAATATATTTCCATCGCGATCTTCTTGAATGCTTCGAATATCGTGACTCGTTAATCCGTCTGCTTTTGTATAACGCTTAAAACGCGTTCCATCGTAGTGCAAAAGTCCATTGTCCGCGAACCAATAATTGCCTTTGCTGTCGTGATACATACACAAAATGCGATTCCCTGGTTTTAGTATGGAATCATTCGTTTGAGATTCTTCTGAAAGATTTTTCTGTGGAGTTTCCATAGCCCTTTGGCCGCCGCATGAGACGGTTAGCACGCACACGGAAAGCGAGAAAATGAATGCACGAAAAGAAATTTGTCGCATCGAGATCTTTTTCGTCAAAATAAGGGAAAACGGTTTGATTGATGGGTAACGGAATGTAAAATAAGGTAAAACGAATCGTAAATTCAGTTAATGGCTTCGTTTCCGCTTCCCGTTCTCGTCGAATTCTCTTCGTTTCATGCGCTTATAATGCGAACAGCCAACCATTTTTCCTGAAGCGTAACACTTTTTGCGACCGTTGGGATAATATTGATATCGTTTGAATTTGGTGTAGGGTATTTTTCTCAGTTTTGACTTTCCCGATTTGATTTTTCGAACGAGGTGTCCGCAACTGTCCCACGTTTTTGAGATTGTCGTTTCACTGTTCACCTTGTATTTTCGACTGATGGTACCGTTTTCGTGAAAATAGAAAGTGGTGCCTTCTGGGATGGCTTCAAAACGGAAGCTATTGTCGATCGAACAGGTATCTTGTGCCATTCCCAATTTCAGGAGACTCACGAAAAAGAATAGCGTTATAGTTTTCATGCTAATAAAACAACGAACAGGAATCAAAAGTTACGTACATGAATCTTTTAGTCTTTCGTTTATTATCGTTTTTCGAGAAAACAGGAAACAGGTTGCGCTTGGTTTTATGCAGCTCGTTTGTTGTTATAAATTGGTTTCCAGAGAATTACAAAAGCTTCAAACTTGCCCATTCTGTCCATGATCCATCGTACACAGCGGTAGGGTTGCTCAAAACGATTTCCGCAGCGAGAAGTACAATACAAGCTGTAATTCCTGAACCGCAGCTAAAAACCAGCGGACGCACTTCGTCTTTCAAAGAATGAAAAATGGCCTTCAATTGCTCAGGAGATTTGAATTTTCCTTTTTCAAGAACGTCTTCGTACGGAATATTTAGCGAGTTAGGGATGTGTCCCGAAGGCAAACCTGGTCGCGGCTCCGTGGCTGTTCCGTTAAATCGACCTTCAGAACGCGCATCTATGACTACGTGTGATTGTTGGCTAATATTGCTGTCAATAAATATGAGATCCTTTACTTTATTGGTATCGAAATCCGCAGTAAAATCGCCAGTTGCTGATGCTGGGACGTATTGATCTACCGTTTCATAGCCTTTTTCGATCCAAGCTGGGAGACCACCGTTAAGGACGTACACTTCTTCATGCCCCATTGTTTTTAGCATCCACCATACACGAGGGCTGGTGTAGATTCCGAGATTATCGTACACCACGATCGTACTTGAGTTATGGATCCCCAGGGCGCGACAGCCAGCTTCGAATTGTTCGACACTTGGAAAGGTATTGGGAAATTGTCCGCTGGGCTTACTGAAGGTTCCTTTCAAATCAAAGAAACGAGCACCCTTGATTTTTTTTTCCGAGACAGAAGACGAAGCCGTTGCTGTGATACTCCTTTGACTTGCGTCAAGTAAAACGATGGTAGGATCGTTCAAATGATTGTGGAGCCATTCAACGGAAACAATAGGGGGAGTGTTCATAGCATTGGAGGTATTAATCCTCCGCTAAAGGTATAAAATTTACCTTGTGCTTTTGATCCGAAAACGACCTGTTGAGCGCCCAATTAGCACTTAGGTCCCCAATAGGAAGAAAGGAAAATCCGTGTGATTTGTCCATTTTCAAAGTGAAATTGAATGCCTTGATCCAAGCCTAGAATGATGTCAAATGATTCTTCTTTACGGATTTGATTCAGTTCGTCATTTGTGTAGTAGATTGCTATACTTGTTGCGTATTCGGATGCAAAATCCTCAAAGGAATCACCAACACGCGTCCCAAAAGCTGTTTGTGAAGATGCGTCTGTTGCGGTGATATCGGTCAGTTTGATTGTTCCATCTGTCCTATAGTTAACGTCAAAATTCAATTCCAATTGAGGTTCAAGAAATTTCCATACCACGTAGATTTCTTCGTACGGTCCCATAGAAGTTAAAATCGAATCAGGCTTTCCTAAAACAGCCCTAATTTGTTGATAATTAGCTCCCAATTCTACACCATTTATTCCTTCTCTTGCATCGTTTGATTGGGCAATCACCGTGGAGTTTTCGCTTTCAGGTCGATCTGGTGCCACATAGGATGCGTCTAATAACGAACGCGACCCAGTACAAACGTCTCCTTCGGGAATTCCAACGGTCCATTCTTTTAAACTTTCTACGCGTTTTTGAGTGAATTCCGTGAGCATGGTGAGGCTACACAATTGATAACTACCGTAAAATTCAGGTAAAATGAATTGAATTTGAGCATCTCGAAATTCGCGCCACGTTCTTTCTGTCAATTCAAAGTCCGCAATGAAGGCCGTATTTTCGGCGTACGTGGTTTTTATTTCTTCTGTGACGGCATTGAGTTCTGAAACGGCTGTTTGTAAATTTTCATACGCCGCAAGTTCCATCTCTCTTTGTGTTTGCGCGAAGTCGGGAATCGCATGGAATAGTGCCAATAATATCAAGAATGGTTTCATAAAGACGGTTATTTTGTGGAATCAAAACTCGCTGTTTCATTCCATTGCAACGGTCAAAAATGATTATACGTGGTTTATCAGAGATTATTTGTCTGCGCACTAATTGAGAATCATAAAGTAAATAATTGCCCAAATTCCGGTAAAAAATAAACCTGCATAAAGCGCTTTTAAAATGGTTTGCTTGTCTTTTTTCGACACGACCAAATAAATGATGTAGATCACAAAAAAGGCGATAATCACTAACGGGATACCAATTCGTACTGGGTGCATGGGCTTTTTTTACCAAATATAGGCAATTGTATCATTTCAAAATAACAAGTCTTTCTGTGTAGCTGAGGTTTTCTGCATCATTAACCTTCACGAAGTAAACGCCATTGGAAAGCCCACTCAATTCGATACTCAATTCGTGTCCCTGTAATTGGGAGTTAACAAAAACAATTTCTCCCATGGCATTGACAATTTCTACTTCCGAAAGTGAATGATGAAGGTTCAAAGCAATTGTGAACGTACCTGTACTTGGATTGGGAGAAAGCCGTAGCGCATGGTCCTTAGTTTTTGGGAAGTTTTCAAGTCCCAAGGCGTTGCATTCCGCTGCCATCAAAAGGGAGTCGAAGGCGTTGTTAAGAATGTCTTCGTTCCAAATTTCCCAATAGCAGACATTGTTGGAGATGGCCAAATTTAAGGCTTCGGGCATTCCTCCCGTACCAAAAGCAGTCGGGTTAGCGGTGCCACTTGCAGCCATTTGAATACCACTAAATGTATTTGAATTTGCTGAATTTTGAAGAATGGCGTATTGAGAAGGGTAGACTGAAGTATTGTTTTGCGTCCACCACCAGGCATTTGCGCCATAACGATTTGCAATAGATTGATTCGCATATGTATAAAGAGAATCAGCTACCGCATCACTTGAATTTACAGGATGGAAATCATTGGACAAATAGTGATTCGGAAATCCCGTGTTGAAGGCATCCATAATCTCTTTCCAGGAATCGATCACAAGTTGGTCTGTGTAGCCTAAACTAACGTAGGACGGCGACGGTGAATAAGGCAGTTGCATTTCAAATCCGTTAGTAGAAGAATTGGTGATGTACACTAATTGAATTGTTGTGTCATCCTGATAACGATTGCTCAACGTTCCAATGAATTCCGTCCATTTCGATAAAAAAACGGTGTCCCATGGAACGGGTATTGTACCTGGAAAAGGGAGCGTGTAGCTAATTGAATCGGCTCCCAAAGCGTACAACCAATCAGGGGAATTGGGACCACCACCAACCGCCAGTGATATTTTCTTACCATACCCTTCAGCAGCTGTAATTTGGTCGTCAATCAACGCCCAATCGTAGGTATTGTCAGACGGTTCAATATCTTTCCAAACAACCCGAACTAAAATTCCATTTACGTAGGACTTTGAAGCCACAGCCGGAACAACTGATCCTGTGCCGATACCCGTACTAGGTGGACAACTGCACCAAACACCTGAGGGTGGGGCATAGTTCGGTTGTGCCAGTGAAAGATGGGAATTGATAGAAAAAAAACAGAGTATCAGGAATACCGTAAAATTCTGAAGCATTGCGTGTTGAATTATCCTTGAGGAGCTCTAAAAGTATCCTTTTTTAAGAATTGAAACAACTGTGCTTTGTCCGTCTGCTGAAATCATGAGCAAATAAGCACCTTCAGGCTCTGATAATTTTACATGAAGTAGTTGACTGTTTTGAAAGGATTCCGTTCGGATTGTTCTTCCTGTTACGTCGGTGATGCGTACTGTTGTAGTGCTGTACATTGCTCCCAAATCAATCGAGAGATCACCAGCGCTAGGATTGGGAAATACGGAAATCATTTGGTCAAAGTGAAGCGCATCAATCCCTAGTCCAGAAACGGTATAGCAAGCCGACGTCTCCGTACAGCCGTTTTCGGTGACCATTACCGCGTAATCACCATTGCTTGTAGCAGTAAAGGATTGATTGGTAGCTCCAGAAATTGGTGTCATCGAAGGACATGCAACCCACTGATAGTTGGCATTCGCTTGTACGGCAGTCAATACGGCGTCTGTTTGGCTTACTGTGGTATTTACCGAATTGGCAGTGAAATTTAGCGTCACAATGGAATCACAGCCATTTGCTGCGCCACCAACAAATGTGTAGGTTGGAGCATTCGTACTGGAAACGTAGGTATTTCCGTCAATCCACACGAAGGGAACGCACTCGGTTCGGACATCGGTTCCAGACATAGCGGTGTTGATGGTTAAATTTAACGTTACGATACTGTCATTACCGTTCGAAGCACCACCAGGAATTGTATAGGTAGCTGTGGAATTGTTGGATGTGTAGGTGTTTCCATCAATCCACGTATAAGAGTCGCAAGCTATTTGTATGTCCGTTCCATAACTTGGGACATGAATCTTGTAAATTTCACCCGAATATCCCACTGCGTAACCGATCGTTGACGAAGGGAAATGCACGTTGGTTTTGTTGGCACCTGCGGATAAAGCTACGGACCAGTTGGCGCCACCATTCGTTGTTTGCTGAATGATTCCTGTTCCTTGATAATTTCCAACAGCGTATCCTGTGCTTGCATCTGTAAAAAATATACCACTTAAAACGATGCCGCCACCAACAACAGACGTCCAATTGGCTCCGCCGTCAATTGTCTTCAAAAAAGCAGAATTTTCACCTACAACAAAACCAATATTGGCAGAAATGAATTGTGTTTCGAACAAGTTGAGGCTTCCAATCGATGTACTTTGAACGGTCCAGGTAGCGCCACCGTCGATGGTTTCGTATAAATAACCCGAAAGTCCTGTAATGTAGCCAGTATTTACAGAAGTAAATGCTACGCCAGTTAAATTCCCCGCTGTATTGATTCCGCTATTTGAAGCTGTCCAGGTTGCTCCGGCATCACTTGTTTTTAAGACGGTTCCGTTCCAGCCAACAGCGTAGCCGTTATTTAAATCAAAAAAGAAAACATCCAACAAATTGGTACTCGTACCACTGTTTTGCATGTTTCTTTTGGAATCAGTACCCAACCAATCCACTAATGTTTCGTGCTTCTTTGATTGTTTCATTGTAGATGGACAAAAGAAAGAAGATTTTGGCTCGTCCGTATGTTATTATTAGTAAGAT
>JBNKGN010000070.1:0-12167 GCA_050289845.1 Crocinitomicaceae bacterium
AAACGTAGATGACGCCCGTGAAGGCAAATTTATTCGTACCATGCCGATCGCGTATTCGGTGTCCGAGTTCAAAAAAGGATATCTTGACGGCTACGTGCAAACCTATCTTACGCTTCCGGATATGGATACCATTCTCTTGTACGATCTTAACTTTCAGGACGGGGCACTTAACGGCGAATCGAATGCGTATCACACCAATGGAAAATTGTCGAAACGCGGCTTTTTCTTGAGTGGCGAACCCATCGACGACTACGAAGCATTCGACACGCTTGGATTCCGATATCACTACGTGAAATTTCAATATGGCTTCCCAATAGAAGAGAAAATCTGGGAAGAAAACGAGCTAAGTCTACGTTACCAATTTAATTGGGAAGATTCGGTAGATTTTGACCCGTCTGATATCACCAATTCGATGAGTTTGGACATGCTTCTAACGCGCCTGGGCTACGGACGTTTCAACCCCGACGAAAATTATTATGGTCGTCCGAGATTGATTAATAAAGTCGGCTTGGATTATCACATGACGAAATTTTATCCGAACGATACGATTGCCCGAATTGGAAAAATAAGTGACGGCAAAAAAGTGGGGAATTGGAAATTCTACGACTATAGTGGTACCTTCCTCTACGAGGTAGATTACAGCGATTCGATTCTTCATTTGAACGATTCAATACGCTTCAAATCAAAAGGGATTTTAACGGGCTACAATGACGCTGGAGAAAAAACGTATCGAGCGCATATTATCGAAAAAATGGAAAAATACGATTGTGCGCATACCGATCATTATGAAATCCGTCAACTCTACACCATTTGGGAAGCGGACGATTCTATCGGACGTATGAACGGTTTCGTACAGAATTTCTACGACAACGGTGTGCTTCAAAACGAAGGCTACATGAAAGATGGTTTGCCAACGGGGCTTTGGAAATACTACGATCCTTTCGGAAAATTAAACCTAATGGGGAATTTCCATCAGGGAAAACGCCACGGCCGCTGGTTGCAAGGTGATTTGGAGAAGAAAAAATACCTTGGTGAAATCTGTTTAAATCCGAACCTTCCTGATTTGGCAGAAGAGCAAAAATATCGTGAGAATTTGCTTGACGTGACCATTATTACCTATTCTCTTGGTCAGGCCAAAAGCAAACAATTCTTCGACTTAAATTTGAACAAGTATTCCGATTTGATTGAAGAATGATCCGAATAATATTGGCATTTAGTGGTGTTTTGCTGGTGGCATGTACACAGCAACCGAAGGCTTCCAGTTCTCGATCTGCAAAGGCTCCCATTAAAATAACGACCGTGAAAGAACTGCGGCAACTTGACTCTGTCGTAGTTCAATTAAACAACACGGGGAACATTAGGGTCGAGGGAGAATTATTGCCGATGGATTCGCTTCAATCTGCACTACAAAAGGCCCGTTTTAAGAAAGGTCTTACATCTAAGTTTGTATTTATCGTTTCCAGCCAAACACAATACCAACGCTTCATTGAGGTGCAAGGTGTTATTGAAACAGTTGTCCATGACGAACGTCTGAAGCACGCCCGCGAAAAATTTGATCGACATTACGAAAAACTAACGCCCGTTCAAAAACAGACAATTGATCAGGAAGTTCCTTTGATTCTTGAGGAAAGGACAATAAAATAACGGGAAACTCGATGCGAATCGACTACTTGACCAAGGTTTTTAGTAAAGATTTCCCCATAGCGTCTTTGTGCATGTATACGTAAATCGTTTTCATTTTGAAGTAGCTTTCCGAAACGTATAAGTATCCTTCAGGATAATTGCTCGTACCCCAGGAATTTTTCACGAGGAAATAACGTGTCCCGTGTTGATCTTCGTACAACCCAACAATATGCATCAAGTGATCATCTTGCGTCGTTTTATTGTCGTAGCCTTCCTGACGGGCCTCCTGCGTCACTTCAATTTCCTCTGTCGGATTCATAAACGCATTGTTTTCCTCAGCTGTCAGCAAATCCGTATTTACAGGATTGATCGCAAGTCCTTTTCGGTGCGAGAATCCCTTTTCAGAAACGTCAGCCGTCCAACCAACTGTATAACCACTTTCAAGCGCGTGCACTGTTGCATCGAACATGTTGTCCAAAGACACGTTGAAAGCTTCTTCGCGCGCCCAATTGTCAGGAATCGCGAGCTGGCATTTCATGTTCATCGGATGATTCATAAACGAGGTCAGAGAAAGATAATTGTCCATTTCCAATCCGAGGCTTTTCGCAAAAGAAACTGGCGTATACGATTTTCCTTCGTATTCAAAAGTCGTAATATCTGCACCCAAATACGCATCTAAAATTCCAGAAACAGCAGCTTTCCAGGCAGTAGAAAGTCCATGAAAATTATCGCCTTTCAAGTGGGCCATCAATCCATCCATTGCGCCTTTTAAAACGGAATACATTTCACTGTGATCGTGTCGCGTTGCTCCTTCGTTCAATCCTGTGTACACCGATTGTGGCACAACACCAAATGCAGCAATTATTGCTGGTAGATCGTGAAATTCTCCTCCTTCACCGAAGTTGGTTTTCCCATCGAGACGCACATACATTTCCGCTTTTTTCTCGTAGGCTTTCCGTGCAACAAACATTTCTGAAAGCATAATAGGGGGTTTCCCCATGCGCAACAATTCCGATTCGAAGAAAGACATTCCTGAGAAACTCCAACACGTTCCTGAATACCCTTGATTTTGAACGGGCGTTGCATCCAAATGTGCAATTCGTGTAAATTGATATTTACTTCCTTCAGCATTCGTGATGACTTGGATTCTTTTTGCGTTCGCAGCAAAAGAAACAAACAAAAGGAGAACAACAAGGTACTTCATAATCAATGGTTTTTCTCAAAGTTAGAAAAACCAACAACAGCCCGCAAGAAAAAAGAGGTATTACAAGCGCCATCCCGAAAGTCCGAGGGCATCTGCTTTCAATTTGATCGTTTGATACGATTCTTCTGAAATGGAACCACCAGCTGTAACGCGGTGCAATCCATTCTTTACATCAACAATACTCGCATCCAAACCATTCGCGCGCAATTTCGCTACGAGATTTTCCGCGTTTGTCTTGTCGCCAAAACACCCCACAATGTAATGTCGTGTATTCGCTTCAAAGGTCGGTTGTTCGGTTGGAGTAGAAATTTCCGTGTTCGCAGTACGTTCACTTGTCTGCGGAAGTGCCACTTTGATATATGTGTCTTCCGTAAACTTGAATGGATATACGGCCGCAGATCCTTCAACTGCATTGATTTCTTCGTCTAGCGAACCGCGTATTGGCGCGTCACTTACCCAATCCTTTTTAAGTTCGCGCAATCGATACGCTCCGTCTGATTGTTGGTGAAATGGATTAAAATCTTTGAAAGAAATTACCCCTGATTCCAGAACATCTGTTTTCGAAGGAATCCAAATGGAGTAAAAAACAATGGGCAACAAGCATGCCGCCGCGACATAACGCCACGGACGTCGTTTTCTTTCCGCAACTACTGCGCCTTCAGCAGGAATCGCCTCAGCAGGTCTCATTTCAATTACTGGCGTCGCCTCTTCGATTGGCGCTTCTGGAACAATCGTTAAAACTGGCTCTGATGGTTTCGCTACGGTTTCTTTCGGGGTGATGCGTTGCTCAGCGATTTGAACATCTTCTTCTGAAAGGAAGTGGACAGTTCCCAGACCAAACGACTCCAGCAACAAATTGCAAAAACGGTCTTGTTCGAAGCAAATGTTGCGTTCTTCATCGAAAAACAAGTTACCTACCTGCTCAATTTCAATTCTACCACCATTTTGGAGTGTGTCGTTCCAGGATTTCACCAATTGTTTTAAGTGTGCGGCTGCCTGATCAAAAGAAACAGCGTTCGTCTGCGCAAACTCAGACACCAGCAAACCGTCATTGTTGATTAACTGACGATTAAACAATAATGATTTTCCCGGAGGAGACATCGTTCCTTTCTCGTAGTCAATTCGCGCAGAAACAGGTTTTGCGACAAATCCACCAAACGACGGAATAATGACGCAATTGTGTCTAAGCAAAAGATTTCCAATAAGTTGTTCAACGGTGACCATAATAGCAAAGATACGGAAAATGTCTGTTTGTTGGTGTATACGCTACAGACAAAGGGATTGTTACAATAAATCGAGTACTTTTTGAACATCTTCCGGCGTATCGATATTGGGTGTTTCGATTGTTGTTTCCACCACGCGTATTTTGTAGCCATTATAGACCCAACGCAATTGCTCCAGTGATTCCATTAACTCAAGGGGACACGGCGCCAAATCGATCAACTCTAGCAAGGTTACTTTCCGATAGGCATACAATCCAATGTGTCGTAAAAAAGGGAACGCTGTAATTTGAGAGGGGGTCGCTCTGGAAGTTGCTGGAATCTCGTTTCGCGAAAAATACAGTGCTTCGCTCTGCGTATTCAATACGATTTTTACGCGATTTGGATTTACTCGATCTTCCGCTGTAACATCGCGATGACCAAGTGTTGCAATTCCGACCGATGGATCTTCAAAAGCCTCACAAAGTGCATCAATTTGTCGGACATCTACCAGGGGTTCGTCACCTTGGATGTTGACGATCACATCAGCGTCTTTGATTCGCGCCACTTCCCCACAGCGATCTGTTCCAGAAACATGGTGCTCAGAAGTCATCATGGCATTGCCACCAAAAGCCAAAACAGCCTCAAAAATGCGTTGGTCGTCTGTTGCCACAATCACTTCATCCAAATAGGTTGATTTCAGCGCACCTTCGTACACTCGTTGGATCATTGATTTGCCTTTCAGGTCGATTAATGGCTTCCCTGGAAAACGCGACGAAGCATAACGTGCAGGAATAATTCCTATGGCTCTCATGGATTAAAATTTCATTTGGAGCTGCAAAATAAAGTTTCTTGGCGCTTGAACGTCTCCTGGACGCGAAGAATATTCTTCATTCAAGAAATTATTCACAATAAATCCGATGCGATAGTGCTCCGCGAAATTGTATCCTGCTCGTGCATCGAAAACCAAATTCCCTTTGTTGTATCTTTCACGATAGGCTTTCAAACCAGGCAAAATATAGACTCCCTCCACGATTTCATCTTCGAAAATGGCGTCGATGTTTTTCATGTTACTACTGTAACGACAAGAAAGCCCCAAAGAAATGCCTTTCCATTCCGCTTCAATATCGGCTTTCACCAAGTGCGTAAATCGGTATTTCAATGTATTGTCATACGTCGCCGTTTTCGTGTCCGCATCATACTCATACGTAGAAAAAGTAGACACATAAGACGAATCTGTATTCTTTGTTTTAGGCACCATGTAGGTATATCCTAACAGGCTGGTCAAGGTTACCCCTCGGATACTTCCCTGACTATTGAAGGAAAACTCTCCTCCGTAGATTTGGGCCGACTCTGCATTCACCGCACTAAAACCAAAAACATCATCTGCTGTATATCCTGCCGCAAAAATTTGTCCAAGTGTGGCATTAAAATCAGGATCGGAAGGATCCAATCGTTCGCTGGTCTCAGGGTTGAATACTCCAAAAGAAAATTCCATCATATCATTGTAGCGATTGAGGAATCCAGCCACGTCAATCATTCCTTTCCAGTTTTTTCCAATTTTAACACCTTGTTTGAAACCGATCTCTGCCGCCCATCCTGTTTCTCGTGATAAATTGGGATTCGCGAACACGTTCAACGCGCCCACATTCGTTGAAATATAGCGTTCTGCAACCGCTGGGTAACGAATTCCCTGACCAAAAGAAGCACGAAGATGGGTGTATTCCGCCAACTGGTAATGCGCCCCCAAACGAACAATTGGATACACTGGAAGCGCAATTCCTGTTGTATCATTTCCAAAGCGGAAGTCGGAATCTCCTTTTTGAGAATCTTGTTCAAAGTATTCCAAACGAATCCCACCTGTCAAATCCAACCGATCCAATTTGTATTCCATCTGGCTATACAACGCGAGATTGTTTGATGCGTGATTGCTAAAAAGTTGTGACTTCACTTCGTTACGAATTCCGGTAACACCACTGGTGAGAACTGTCTTTTTGCCCCATTTTCGCTGAAATTGGTAGTCGGCATAACTCACCGCAGCTGTAGAAGACTGTGCAGGATTGGTAATGTTGTTGTTTTGCACCAGGTAGTAGCGTGTCTTAAGCACGTGAAGATTTCGATTCTTATCAATGTATTTGACGTACGGATCAATATTAAATCGGAGCCCTGTGTTATATGTAAGGGTTGATTCCTCCTGTGTGGTATCCGCTCCGCCACTCGGCGTGTAAGCCAATGAATCACTTTCCCAAATGATGAAATTTCCTGTCTTTTGATATTGCAGATTCATGGCTGCACCTGCTTTCAAATCGGGTATTTTTGCCGGTCTGTAATAAAACGTTCCGCTCAAACGTGCGCGATCTTCCTGTTCTCCTTGACGGTACCCAGGATTCGTATAGGCATTGGTAGAAATTGTAAATCCGACGTTTTTGTACATTTTCCCGTAGTATGCTTCCGCTTGATGAAACATCACAGGTGAGCCCCACCACTTTAAACTCGCTCTTTTTGGACTGCCGTAGATGCCGCTCTGCACCTTCACGCGCGTTTCTCCTTTCAAAGAAGGAAGGCGTTCGTTCAACGAAATAATACCATTCAATGCGCCGCTTCCATATAAAACGGAGGAAGCACCTTTCAAGATCTCTACTTGCGATGCACATTCCATTGGAATAGCGTTCCATTTGGCGTCTCCTGCATCACCCGAAATAATAGGGATTCCATTCCAAAGCAGCAAAACGCGACTTCCAGCACCATAAGCAAAACCACTCCCACCGCGGATACTTACCTGTCCGTCCATTGTGTAGACACCTGGACTTTGTGACACGACTTCTTCCAAATTGGCCAATCCCTTGTTATCAATCAATTCTGGCTTTAAAATCTCCATAGAAATTGGAACATCCTCAATATCTTGACCGCGTCGACCTGAAGTCACCACGACTGTCTTTAATTCCTGTGGTTTTGACAGGACAAATCGGAGCGGTCCGGGACCATTAACAATGATGGAATCCGTCTCAAAGGTTTGCGCCGAAATCACTAAAGTTACTGGATAGGATGCTGGTGAAATAGAAAATTTACCCTCCATATCAGACAATGCTTTTTCACCCGTACTCGCTGTGATTTTTGCTCCGAAAACAGGTTCCTCAGAACCCTTCTCAATAACGACTCCCTGCACTTGCGACCACGCAAAACAAGGGTATAAAAACAAAAGTAGAAGTAGGGTTTTCATTAGCAATATTTCGTATATTAAAGTAGCCTAAAATACCAATTATTTTGAATTACACCTACCTACACTATCAAACGGCACTTGCAAATTTGTATGGAATCGGTCCGCGAAAAGCGCGCGCGCTCATACATCATTTAGAATCAATAGAAATATTATTCGAAGCGACTCCAAGAGAACTAGCTGTATTGACAGGGTTGAAGCCTGCTTTTTTTGAAAAAATGAAGCGAGAAAAAGCCCTTGAATTTGCCGATCGCGTCCTAGAATTCAATGCAAAAAATTCGATTGAAGCGATCTATTTTAACGCTCCTGAGTACTCGCGCAAGCTCAATCAATGTAGCGACGCACCAATACAACTGTATTTTAAAGGAACCACCGATTTGAATCGCACGCGATTTGTCGCTATTGTTGGCACAAGAGCGGCAACAGATTACGGAAAAGAAATTTGCAAACGGCTGATTGCATCCTTCCGCGATAGAAACATTGTTGTGGTGAGTGGACTCGCTCTTGGAATTGATTCCTACGTGCATCGTTACTGCGTCGAGTTTGGCATCCCAACCATTGGGGTTCTCGGTCATGGTTTGGATCGCATTTACCCCGCTGTTCATCGCTCACTGGCCAAAAAAATGATTGTCGCAGGCGGGTTGTTGACTGAATTTCCTCCAGGCACGCAGCCCGATCGTGAAAATTTCCCGAAACGCAATCGCATCGTAGCAGGTATGTGTGATGCCACTATTGTCGTCGAAAGTAAAACCACAGGAGGTTCCTTAATCACTGCGCATATCGCCAACAGTTATAATCGCGATGTCTTCGCATTTCCCGGGCCAATTTACACCGAGACGTCACAAGGATGCAACGCACTAATTGCTACCTCAAAAGCCCATCTTTTGGAGGATCCGGAGGCATTTTTAAAACACATGCAATGGGACAAAGAAACCAATGTTAAAGCATCTCAACAATTGCATTGCTTTCCTGAATTGTCCGCAATACAACAAGAAATTGCCGCAGAAATTCAAAGCCGTCCACAAATCCAACTGGACCTTCTCGCGGCACGGATGGCGCTTCCTGTATCGACATTACAAGTAGAATTGTTGCAACTAAAAATAGGTGGGGTCATTGAAGAACTCGCAGGAAAGCGTTTCCGATTGGCGTACGCCATTCATGCGGAGTAAATTACAAGTCACTTGTTCTTTCTTCCAAAACCGCAATTATTCGGGGAAAACGACTTCTGATATCGTCCTCATCAACAGACAATTTCAATACATCTTGCGTGGTTATCGAATACCACGTGGTCGAATGACTTGACTCGGTGATCGTGTCGTCAATTTCGGTGAAGGAACTGTATGAATAATCGATCAGCGTATAGGTGCTATCGTACGTATTTCGAATCAAACAAGAACTGTAATTGTGTACTTCTCCTGCGTCTCCAAAGACATCGGCGAGGTAGATGGACTCGACTATTGAATCTTTGTCCAAATCGAACAAATGCAGGACAATTTGGGTTGGCGAATATTCTCCTGGTTCGCGTATGATTAGCCCCATAATACGGTTGCTTATTTCGAACTTATAACAAGCAGCAAATTCATTGAATGACGAATAACCGTAATTAGAAGATTTGGGTAGTAGCATGACTTGTTGGCTATCCAATCGCGTCCCTTTGAAAGCAAAAGTATCCGCATCCGTATCCCAGCTACTTATGACGAACAACGTGTCCTCTTTGAGTGTCTCAAAGGCATCTTCCCATAGCGAATAATTGGACGGTTCAGGAGAATGCTTCTCCGCTGTTTGAGGATTGCGTGCTGTTTTCTGCTCCCCGCAACTAATCAGTAGCAAACCAATCGTAAAAAGAGTTGTTCTTAGGCACTTCGAAAAACGAACCTTTCCAAATGTTTTCATCAACTAAAAATGCACAAAAAAACCCTGATTCAAACGAACCAGGGTTTTGAAAAGCGATTAACGCGCTTATTTTCTAATACCGATTTCGTAGAATTTACGGTTATCAACGATTTCAGCCATATCCTTCAATGCGTTTAAAGCACCTGCTTGAATACGTCCTCTTCGCTGTGCAAGCAATTGATTGCGTTCCGTGTTGTAATCGGCTGCAACTCCAGCAGGAACTGATTTTCCGATTTTTACTACGTAAACTCCCGAAGTACCTTTGATTGGTTGCGTCATCGCACCATCTTTCAATCCAGAGAAAAGAGCTCCGACTACCAACGGTTCAGAAGCAATGCGACCCAATGTTGATTCGCTAAATACTACTTCGCCAGACTGTACTCCTACATTTTCTTTGTCTGAAATTGCTTTCAAAGACTTTCCTTTCATTTTTGCGGCAAGCCTTGTGAATTTTTGGTCTTTCATGTACTCTGTTTCGACCGTTCTTCTTGAGTTTTCGAAATTTGATTCTCCTTTAACACGGATATCACCAAGAATGGCAACCACCCAACGATCTCCATCTTTCAATGGTGAACTGATTAAATCACCTACTTTCGCTCCTTCGGTATACGCCAATTTAAACAACTCTGATTCTGCATAAGGAGAAGCGAAACCTGAAATTGTTGGACTATTATCACGAATATTCAAAACGCGCACCAACATATCACTTCTTTGAGCAATTGTATCGAACATCGCTACTTTCTTGTATGGATCTTTAATTGCCCCAACTTTCTTGTACATCTTGTTAAGGAGCGCATAAGCTTCTCCCTCCAAGTTGGCCAATGTTTCTACCCCAGGTGTCAACGCTTTGTCTACAACTGCAAGTGAAGGAACAATGTTTTCCTCACGTGCTAAAACTTCGATAATGTGGAATCCATAATCGGTTTGAACGTATCCAATTTTACCTACAGGTTCATCCTTTGCGAATTTCTCAAATTCAGGAACCATTTCACCTGAAATAAACTCTTCGTATTTTCCTCCGTTGGCAACAGGTTGATCTGGTTGGTGATCGTCTGAATGTTTCAACACCAATTCTTCAAAGTTGCTCGAATTGATGATTGCCAAGATAGAATCTCTGGTAACTTTTGCTTTGTCAACAGCGGCAGAATCAGCACGCTGAGCACCAATCAAAAGGTGACGTACAGAAAAAAGTGAGCTTTTCTCTGTCACTTTCGCAATTTTCGTAACTCCTCCCTGTTGGTATGGACCAATAACATCTCCCACTTGAGCGTTTCTGAACGTAGAGTCCATGTTGGCTGGGTACGTCAAACCTTGAGAAGCAAAATTGTTTTTAGATCCTTCTGGGCGGAATCCGTATCCTCCTGAATATCTTTTTGTAGTTGCATTTGCAATAACGAAAAGTGAGTCTTTCGTTGTTTTCGCAAAATCTCTTTTCAACTTCGCAATGTCACTATTAAATTTCGCGGTATCCTCTTTCGACGGAGCGATTTGAATGTCTGCCCAACGAATAACATGCTCTGATGAACGATTGATGTATTTCGGATCTTTTTCGTTTTTCTTGAAATAGGCTTTCAACAAATTGTCGTTCACGGGAATATTCTTGTCTTCAATTTTGCTGTAACTCAACACAACAAATTCAACTGATTTTTTCTCGTTTTTGGCAATATAGTCGCGTTTCGCCTCCAATTTTGTTACGTAGATCCCTTGTTCAAGAATGTCAAAATATTTCTGACGTCGTCTTAACATCATGTAATATTCTTTGCTTCTTTCCCAGGCCTTTTTCATATCAGGATCCTTCGAACTTTTCAGCTGTTTGATTTGTTCTTCGAGTGCCTTAGCATCGAAGTTTCCTTCAGCATCTTTAAAATTTTGCGCCAAATCCGCTGGTGGCTGGAATCCGTTCTTCCCGTAGAGGAATGCGTTGAATTCATCTTCACTTACTTCAATACCCAACGCTTCAAACTCTTTCTCAAGAATCTCTTCTTCAATAAATTGACTCCAAACAGCGTCTTGATTTACGGGTTGTTTCTGTTGCTGCGTGCGCGCCGCGTTTTGTTCTGCAATCTCTTCTGCCTCCCGTAATTTATTGTTGAATTTTTGTTGGTCTACTTTTTCACCGTATACCAAACCAATTCCATATTCCTCCTCTGGACCACCGCCAAAATTAGGACCTTGCGAAGTAAAAATAAACACCACAATTGCACCACCAACTACGATGAGCAGTAACCATGATTTTTCGCGAATTTTACCAATTATTGCCATTTTCTTTGCTTAAATGAGTTTGCGAATATAGTTAGATGAATTCATTTAAACAAACTTCTGTATTTCTTCTATCTTCTGCCATAGCAAAGAAATACGATGCAAAAAAAAACCGCCTTGAAAACTATTGAATTCAGGGCGGTTATTGCGTGATTTATTGTAAGGATTAACGGTCACCTCCACCACCTGTTGTGGTTTTGATTTTTTGTTTTCCTTTTTCTTCTTCGGCTTTTTTCTTAGCAGCCTCCTCCTCAGCAGCTTTCTTTGCCGCCTCTTCTTCTGCCTTTTTCTTCGCTGCTTCTTCCGTAGCTTTTTTTGCTGCTTCTTGCGCGGCCTTTTGTTTTGCCAATTCTTCTGCTTTCTTACGAGCAGCTTCTTCCGCAGCTTTTTGTTTCGCTAACTCCTCTGCTTTCTTGCGGGCAGCTTCCTCAGCAGCTTTTTGTTTTGCCAACTCCTCTGCTTTCTTGCGAGCAGCTTCCTCTGCAGCTTTTTGTTTCGCTAACTCTTCCGCCTTCTTGTGGGCAGCTTCCTCAGCAGCTTTTTGCTTCGCTAACTCTTCCGCCTTCTTGCGGGCAGCTTCCTCAGCAGCTTTTTGCTTCGCTAACTCTTCCGCCTTCTTGCGAGCAGCTTCCTCTGCAGCCTTTTGTTTCGCTAACTCGTCTGCTTTCTTGCGGGCAGCTTCCTCAGCAGCCTTTTGTTTCGCTAACTCTTCCGCCTTTTTGCGAGCAGCTTCCTCTGCAGCTTTTTGTTTTGCTAACTCCTCTGCTTTCTT
>JBNKGN010000071.1:0-11992 GCA_050289845.1 Crocinitomicaceae bacterium
TAGACAAGTATAAAACACAAAACACGGCGCTACGCTACGTGTTCACAAAGACACAAAATGTGATTCTACTAAAAAAACGGCGATTATTTTTTAATAGTGTTTGACGCTGGCGTCAATAGTGACTTTGTGGTCAACGCTAGACAAATATAAAACAGCAGTTACATTTTAATTGTGTTTGACACTTGCGTCAATGATGGCTTTGTGGTTAACATTAGAGAAGTATAAAACACAAAACACGGCGCTACGCTATGTGTTCACAAAGACACAAAATGTGATTCTACATAAAACGGCGATTATATTTTAATAGTGTTTGACGCTTGCGTCAATAGTGGCTTTGTGGTTAAATTGTTGTGTTTGTTTTCATACCACAATGCCCTTCGCAAAATCCATGTTCACAAGGACACAAAATGCGATTCTATAAAAAAAGCGATTACATTTTAATAGTGTTTGACGCTTGCTTCAATAGTGGCTTTGTGGTTAAATTGTTGTGTTAGTTTTCATACCACAATGCCCTTCGCAAAATCCATGTTTAGAAGGACACAAAGCAAAGCACATATTTACTTGCGATTACCTACAGAAGTACTACTAAACTATTGCGGGATTCCTTTAAATACCTCTTGAATAATTTCGTCGTCAACCAATTCAGGGATCGTTACCTTTAAATTCGGTTCTATTTCCATTGCACGTTTGATCGCAAAAATAGCACCTTCATTTCGAGCCCAGCTGCGACGTGAAATGCCGTTATTAACATCCCAATGAAGCATCATTTTAAGACGACGTTCCGCATCTGAAGATCCATCTAGGAGCATTCCAAAACCTCCGTTCATCACTTCTCCCCAACCAACTCCGCCACCATTGTGGATAGAAACCCAAGTTGCTCCGCGGAAGGAATCCCCAATCACATTTTGAATCGCCATGTCTGCCGTAAAACGAGAGCCGTCATAAATATTTGACGTTTCACGATAAGGAGAATCTGTCCCAGAAACGTCGTGATGATCACGCCCTAAAACAACAGGACCGATCTTTCCCGCTGCAATTGCATCATTGAATGCTTTCGCGATTTTCATGCGACCTTCTGCATCGGCATACAAAATTCTCGCTTGCGACCCAACCACCAATTTATTCTCTTGTGCACCTTTGATCCATTGAATATTGTCCGCCATTTGCTGCTGAATTTCAGCAGGGCTATTCTTCATAATTTCCTCTAAAACGGCACATGCAAGTGTATCCGTCTCTTGTAAATCCTCTGGTTTTCCAGAAGCACACACCCAACGGAAAGGACCAAAACCATAATCAAAACACATCGGCCCCATAATATCCTGCACGTAGGAAGGGTATTTAAAATCGATACCGTTCTCTGCCATAACATCCGCTCCAGCACGTGAAGCTTCCAACAAAAATGCATTTCCATAATCAAAGAAATAGGTGCCTTTTGCAGTGTGCTTGTTAATTGCTTCAGCATGACGACGCAGCGATTCTTGTACTTTCGTTTTGAAGGTTTCGGGATCAGTTGCCATCATTTCGTTAGATGCCTCAAAAGACATTCCTACAGGATAATAGCCCCCTGCCCAAGGATTGTGCAATGACGTCTGGTCGGACCCCAAATCAATGGAGATATTTGCTGTATCAAAAGCTTCCCATACTTCTACGATATTTCCTAAATACGCTATAGAAACAGCTTCTTTGTTAGCTTGTGCCTCGCGAACGCGTGTTACCAAAGCATCCACTGAATCAATTATTTCATTAACCCAACCTTGTTCGTGGCGAATTTGGGTAATTTTTGGATTGACTTCAGCACAGACCGTTACACAACCTGCAATATTTCCAGCTTTTGGTTGTGCACCACTCATTCCACCGAGACCTGAAGTGACGAAAAGCGATCCCTCTGGTGCTTTGTTTATTCTGCGAAATCCGTTCAATACGGTAATCGTCGTTCCGTGCACAATTCCTTGCGGACCTATGTACATGTATGAGCCAGCCGTCATTTGTCCATATTGGGTCACACCAAGTGCATTAAAACGCTCCCAATCATCTGGTTTCGAATAATTCGGAATCATCATCCCATTGGTTACAACAACGCGTGGTGCATCTTTGTGTGATGGGAATAATCCCATTGGATGTCCAGAATACATGACCAAAGTCTGCTCATCAGTCATCTCTGACAAATATTTCATTGCCAAACGGTACTGAATCCAATTTTGGAAAACCGCACCATTTCCTCCGTACGTGATCAGTTCGTGCGGGTGCTGTGCCACTGCGTAATCCAAATTGTTTTGAATCATTAACATAATCGCTTTGGCTTGATCACACTTTCCAGGGTATTCGGAAATTGGACGCGCGTACATTTTATAATTGGGTCGGTAACGCAACATGTAAATGCGTCCGAAAGTATTTAATTCCTCAAGGAATTCTGGAGCCAAAACGGCATGTTGGCTTTTGGGGAAATAACGCAAGGCATTTCTCAGTGCCACTTTTCGCTCTTCCTCTGTTAGTATTTGTTTGCGTTTTGGTGCGTGATTGATCCCTACTTCTGACGCCGGAGCGGTGGGGATCGTTTCTGGGATTCCTTGTTGAATGTCTTGTTGAAATGCTTCTAATGTCATAACGTTCGTTTTAAATTATTACTGTTAACCTCAAGTCGAAATGGACTAAGGATACCGAACGTTAGATCGAAAAATGATTTTGGTAAGACACATGCTACAAATGTAGTAAGAATCCCTCATTAAAATGGTTGGATGGGCACTTCGAAACACAATATCAACCATAGAGAAAACACAAAAGACTCCTCACAATGAGAAGCCCTTTGAGTTATTTAGGTTTAATTATTTAATAAGATTGATGTGTCCATTGTACGTATATTTCCCATCATTTTGCATATCAGATGCGCGGATGACCCATGTATACGTTCCGGTAGGTACAATTTTGCCTCCATAAGTTCCATCCCATCCTACTGAAATATCATGTGATTCCCAAACGAGTTCCCCCCATCGGTTGTAGATCAATAGTTCGAAGTCTTGCAGGTCAATTCCCTCCATGAACACGCGCCAGGTTTGATTGAATTCATCACCATCAGGAGTAAATGTATTTGGAGCATAAATCAACACTTCTGGGAACACAATCAAATCGTAGATCATTGTATCTGTACACCCAAGTTCTGAAGTTGTTACCAATTCAATTTCGTAAATACCCGTTTCACCGTCTGGGAATGACACCTGGACATTTGTTTGTGTCGATGTCGAAGGATATCCTTCTTCAAACCACCATTCGTAGGTATAGCCACCAACCGAATAATTCGTGAATAATACGTCCGTATTGAACATGAGCACCGGATTTGGTGAATGTCTAAAGAACGCAATCGGTTTTGGTTTTACGTCCAAAGCGTCGGTAAAATACATAGAATCCACACAGCCCAAATACGAGGTTACCACCATTTGAAGATCGTAAGATCCCGCCCACAAGGTATCCGTCGTAATGGTGTCTTGATTCAAATACATATCATTTGGTTCTACCCACCAATAATTGAATTGACTCAAAGCTGGATCGGTTGTATTCACAATTGTGAAGACTGCTGGTTCGCATTGCTCTGGATTCAACACCTCGTAGGATGGAACTGGCAACGGTGCAACAAAAACCTCCGTATTTAAGACCAATGGCGTCGTTTCGCAACCATCCGTAATTGTAACGGTGTATTGCGTTGTCACAGGTGGATTTACAGAGAATTGATGATTCGCTGGCCCCGTTTGTGTTTGACCAGAACTCCAATTAAAGGTATACGGCTGTCCAATTCCTCCCATCACATTCGCGAAAACATCGGTAGGATATCCTGGACAAATCGTATCGAACATAGAGATCGCTCCCGTTAATGATGGATGCAAACTAACGTCGATAGAAAGTGGTGTTGATACACAACCATTTTCATTTTCAGCATAAACGGTATAGGTCGTATTTGCCAAAGGATTGACTTGTTGGTTGGCGCTTAAATCGGCCGTGTGATCCCAATGAAAATCGAAGGTAGTTCCTCCTATTGCACTTGCCCACATACTTGCCGTTCCATTTTCACAAATCGTTGTATCATTCGAAACACTTACGACCACTGGTGGTGGATCGGTAACAACGGCATTAATGCATTGCTGACATCCCAATAAAGAGCGAGCACAGACAGAGTAATTACCCGCTGGAAGATTCATCATAAAAGAATCGACTTGCCAGGTTACACCGCCATCAAAACTATAATCTGCTGCGAGAGCACTCGTGATGTGAATTTCTCCATCCGCTACACCTTGACAAGAAGGCGACACAGAAGCTGCGGTCAAGGCGATATTATCAACGACAATTTCTACGGTATCAAACACGTTTCCACAAACGGCACTCGTTTCGCGAAAGATAAACAAATAAGTTCCCAATTGATTGACCGAAACTAATGGATCTTCCGTATTGTTATTCGGTACATAATTCACTGTTGGAGTGGGTGACACTTGCGCCACATTATGCAACCAGACAAAGGTATTGTTTGCTGGATCATCCACTGTTCCATCCAATTGAATTGGGGTTCCCAAACAAATTGTTTGATCGGGACCTGCGTACGGTGCTTGCGGAGTTTCCACAAAAATGGTAAACGTATCCATAATGGGTACGGTCAAGTTTGGATCGTCAATTTCCACGATGTATTGTGTTGTTGCAGGTGGCGTAACCACAACACCAACACCTCCCGTAGGATTTGAAACACCTGTAGTTACCAACCA
Source organism: Crocinitomicaceae bacterium (assembly GCA_050289845.1). Taxonomy (GTDB): domain Bacteria; phylum Bacteroidota; class Bacteroidia; order Flavobacteriales_D; family Crocinitomicaceae; genus UBA4466. The sequence goes on from JBNKGN010000071.1 coordinate 4,743, forward strand.
ATTATATGTTGGTGCAGTTAACGGTGAATTCACAATAATATCAACCGTGGCTGAACTTCCTTCACAAATGGTTTGATCTGGTGTTCCAGGTGTACAAGAAACGCCCGCCGTTCCGAAAAACGAAAAATCCACTCCAGAGGTTATCTGAGAATAATTGGAAAGACACAATAGGTAAGATTCTCCTGCAGTTACGTTTAATGCCAATTCAAAGTCAGATTGAGATGCACCTGCAGGGAGATTTCCATTCGCCGCCATTCCAGTGAATCCACCACAGGCACCATTCCAGTTACATGCTACTGGCGCTTGCAATCCTGCTTGAAGATCGGTACAAATAGATGGAGTATTGGGCCACATAATCCAGTCAAAACAAGCAGTTTGAGTTGCCTGAATCGACCATTCTAGGGTTCCATTGCTTATAACATCAATTGTAATAAATGTTGATGTCGTCTCTCCCGTTAATAGACAACCAGAGTTTCCAGGTACAGCGTTGGGATTTGATGATGGATTTGAAACAGTCCCTACTCCAAAATCTTGAATATCCTGAGAGTTATCTGTTGAAATATCAAATTGAGGTAAATCGCATCCAGGAACAGCTCCTGAACAATTCACCGCATTCGGGTTCTGTTGGGCGTAGCTAATACTTACGACCAAGAAATTGGCAATTAAAAGTAATGTGTATCGAAACATTCTTTGAAATTTTAAGTGCTTAGTGCTATAAATTACTCCTGACATCCTGCAAATGGATACGGGTTAACGACATCTACGCCATGAACACCAATTTGAATGCAACTTAACTGAGTAGCATACGTACCGAACCAACTGTCAATTGCCGCTTGATCCACTGTGCCAATACCATCCGTTAAGATAAAAAAGCGGCGTGTATTAAAATCGAGACGTACTACCTGCAAACCGCTAATCTGACGCATTTCATCCTGAAGCGTTCTCATTTCTTGTTCCGTAGAGATATTAAGAATGCCCTGCGCGAAGTAATTTGGCGGTGGTGTTGGACCTTGTTGACCAAACCCAAATTGGGTCATTGCTAAAAAAGCAAAGATAACCGTTGTTAGTTTCATTAATAGTAATTTAACCCTAAGACGCGGCTAACTTAACGCACGTTGCTTACAACCCTTAAAAAATATCGATTTAGTAAGGAATAAACACAAGACTAAATTATTGTTAACAATTTAACCTTCCTAGTGGATGTATTTGAACTTTTTACCCGGATATACAGCAGTTTGTCCCAATTCTTCTTCGATACGCAAGAGTTGGTTGTATTTCGACATGCGGTCACTTCGAGATGCTGATCCCGTTTTAATTTGACCACAATTTAACGCCACTGCTAAATCCGCGATAGTATTGTCTTCTGTTTCTCCAGAACGGTGACTCATTACGGAAGTGTAGCCATTTCTTGTCGCCATTTGCACGGCTTCAATTGTTTCCGTGAGCGTTCCAATTTGATTTACTTTTATCAAGATTGAATTGGCAATTCCTTCTTCAATTCCACGGCTTAAACGTTCGGTGTTGGTTACAAACAAATCATCTCCGACCAATTGTACTTTATCGCCCAAAACTTCGGTAGCCAATTTCCATCCTGCCCAATCATCTTCGGCAAGACCATCTTCAATGGAAACAATTGGGTATTTCTCACACCAATCTTTCCAAAATGCCACCATTTCCTCCGAAGAACGCTTTTCACCTGTAGATTCAAAAATATACTTTCCTTCTTGTTCGTTGTAAAACTCCGATGAAGCTGCATCCAAAGCAATAAAAATATCTTCACCTGGTTTGAATCCTGCCTTTTCAATCGCTAGAATCACGACTTGAATCGCCTCTTCATTCGAGCCTAGATTGGGAGCAAAACCTCCTTCATCTCCAACGTTGGTAGACATCCCACGCTCTTTCAATACCGATTTTAAATGGTGAAAGATCTCTGTTCCCCACTGCAATCCTTGCGAAAATGAATCTGCACCAAAGGGCATGACCATAAACTCCTGGATATCGATTTTGTTATCGGCGTGTGAACCTCCGTTCAGAATATTCATCATGGGTACAGGCATTGTCACAGCGCCAACCCCTCCAACATATTTAAAAAGACTAAGTCCCGACTCATCAGCGGCCGCTTTGGCACACGCAAGCGATGTCCCTAAAATGGCATTTGCACCCAGGTTTGACTTGTTTTTCGTGCCATCTAATTCAATCAGTCGTGCATCGATCGCTTTTTGATCACACACATCGAAACCTTTTAGCGCTTCGTCAATAATCGTGTTAACATTCGCAACAGCTTTTAAAACTCCTTTTCCAAGATACGCAGACTTGTCGCCGTCACGCAATTCAGAAGCTTCGTGAATCCCTGTTGAAGCACCAGATGGCACTGCAGCACGACCGAGAACCCCCGAAGTGGTGATAACATCTACTTCCACTGTTGGATTTCCTCTTGAATCCAGAATTTGTCTACCAATAATTTTTGCGATGTAACTCATTATTTACTGTTTTTCATGTTGTCAACAAATTGATCAAACAGGTAGCGCGAATCGTGCGGTCCTGCAGATGCTTCAGGATGGTACTGTACTGAAAAGACGTTTTTTCCTTTCAATTCAATTCCTGCAATCGTATTATCGTTCAGGTGAACATGTGTGATTGCAATATTTTCATTGGCTTCGGCACTTTCCCTTGAAATCACAAAACCATGATTTTGCGAAGTAATTTCACCTTTGCCTGTTTTTAAGTTTTTAATTGGATGATTGATCCCGCGGTGCCCATTGAACATTTTCTCTGTGCTCAACCCCTGGCTTAATCCTAAAATTTGGTGTCCTAAGCAGATTCCAAAAACTGGTTTTCCTGTATTCACGACCTCTTGTACCAACTTGATGGAATTCGGCATTGCAGAAGGATCACCAGGACCATTCGACAACATAAATCCATCAGGATTGAAGGCATTCAAATCATTTAAGGTTGCATCTAACGGAAATACTTTCACGTGACATCCGCGATCCACCAAACAACGTACGATATTCTTTTTTACACCGAGATCCAACAATGCGACTTTCAACAGTGCATTTTCAGGTTGAACTTCATACGCTTCTTTCGTTGCTACTTTAGAAGACAACTCCAAACCATCCATGGAAGGAACCGTTTTCAATTGCTCTTTGAGCGCATCGATATCCAGATTTTCCGACGAAATGATACAGTTCATGGCTCCCTGGCTTCTAATGTGTCTTACCAACGCGCGGGTATCGATATCCGAAATTCCTACTTTGTTGTTCTCAACCATGTACTCTTGCAAGGACATTTTACCTGACGGGCGCGAATACCCATCTGAGAATTTTTTAACGATCAATCCAGAAATCTTCATTCCATCCGATTCCACTTCCTCTTGATGCACACCGTAATTCCCAATATGGGCGGTAGTCATCACCAAAACTTGTCCGTAATAAGAAGGATCTGTGAACACTTCCTGATAGCCTGTCATTCCTGTATTGAAGGCGATTTCACCGGTAGTCGTTCCTATTTTTCCGATCGCGATTCCGCTGAATACCGTACCATCTTCTAGAACTAATACGGCTTCTTTCTTGTCCTGCATGCTGAAAAATTTTTACAAAGGTAGGATTTCAATTTAAACCTAAACCGTTTTTTAACGCCGAGATATCAACGAATGTTGAAAACCGAAAATTGGGTTTCCGATCTACTACTATTTCCGCGGAATAAACGCACAAAAAAAGGGAACCGTATTGGCTCCCTTTCAATTCATTGGCAACTTGCCGAACGGAAAGAATTACTCTCCGTCTTTTTTCTCTTCGTCAGTATCTTCAGATGCTTCCGGAGTCTCATCAGCTTCTGCAGCTGGAGTTTCCTCTACAACTTCCGCTTCTTCAACGACAGCTTCCTCTGCAACTGCTGCAGTTTCTTCTGTTGATGCTTCAACTTCTTCTACTGTTTCAGTTGCATCCGCTGCACCAGACGTTGCCGCGTTACCTCCTGAACCACGACGAGAACGACGCGTTGTTTTCTTTTTACCTTCGTTCGTGTACAATTCGTTGAAATCAACCAACTCGATCATACACATTTCAGCGTTATCTCCCAAACGGTAACCTGTACGGATGATACGTGTGTATCCTCCTGGACGGTCAGCAATTTTAGGTGCGATTTCGCGGAACAATTCTGTCACAGCATCTTTGCTTTGCAAGTATCCAAAAGCTGTTCTTCTTGAGTGTGTAGAATCTGTTTTTGATTTCGTCAAAATTGGTTCTACATAAACGCGTAACGCTTTTGCTTTAGCAATAGTTGTGTTAATACGTTTGTGCTCAATTAATGAACAAGCCATGTTTGAAAGCATCGCTTTTCTGTGCGCTGTTTTTCTTCCTAAGTGGTTGAATTTTTTTCCGTGTCTCATAACTTAAATTTCGTAAGTAACGGTTAACTCATCTTGTATTCTGTATCGCCACAGATAAGTCACCTATTACGCCATTTTTACTAATTAATTGCGATACTATTTACTCTTTGTCTAATTTGTATTTCGAAACGTTCATTCCGAATGAAAGACCTTTGTTATCTACTAGATCTTCCAACTCCGTAAGTGATTTCTTACCGAAATTACGGAACTTCAACAGATCATTTTTGTTGTAAGAAACCAAGTCACCCAAAGTTTCAACGTCAGCTGCTTTCAAGCAGTTCAACGCACGAACAGAAAGATCCATATCTACCAACTTCGTTTTCAAAAGTTGACGCATGTGCAATGAAGTTTCGTCGAATTCTTCTGTTTCCGCTTTCACTTCACTATCCAAAGTGATACGCTCATCGGAGAATAGCATGAAGTGGTGAATCAAAATTTTCGCTGCTTCTTTCAACGCATCTTTTGGATGAATTGATCCATCCGTAGTGATATTGAATACCAACTTTTCATAATCTGTTTTTTGCTCAACACGGAAGTTTTCTACCGAATAGTGAACATTTTTGATTGGTGTAAAGATGGAGTCAATTGCGATTGTACCGAAAGGAGCGTTTGCATCTTTGTTTTCTTCAGCTGGGTAGTATCCACGACCTTTAACGATCGTCAATTCCATGTCCAATTTCACTGAAGACTCCATGTTACAAATCACTAACTCAGGATTTAATACTTGGAATGCAGAGGTGTATTTACCGATATCTCCAGCGGTCAATTTGTCTTGACCAGCGATAGAAACAACAACTGTTTCGTTATCTGTACCTTCGATTTGTTGTTTGAAACGTACTTGTTTCAAGTTCAAAATAATTTCGGTAACATCTTCTACGATTCCTTTGATCGTTGAAAACTCGTGATCTGCACCATCAATTTTGATTGATGCGATAGCGAAACCTTCTAACGAAGACAAAAGAATACGACGCAAAGCGTTTCCTACAGTGATACCATACCCAGGCTCCAACGGACGAAATTCGAATTGTCCCTCGTGCTCATCGGATTGGATCATGATTACCTTATCCGGCTTTTGAAAATCTAAAATTGCCATTTGTTTTTCTTCTTTTTAATTGTTTCCAGGTTGCGCGGTTTGAAAGAGTGAAGAAAGTCGATCAAACCCTTTGGCCAAGAACCAATGTGATTACTTATTATTTCGAGTACAATTCGACGATTAGTTGTTCTTTGATGTTCTCTGGGATCATCTCACGTGTTGGCACGCTAACAACTCTTCCTTCGCGTTGTGAAGGATTCCATTCCAACCAATCAAATGTTCTTGAATTTGCTGTAATAGAATCAGAAATTGCCTCCAATGATTTTGATTTTTCGCGAACACCTACAACATCTCCAACTTGTGCTTGGTAGGATGGAATGTTCACTACTTCACCATTCACTGTAATGTGTTTGTGTGATACCAATTGGCGTGCAGCACGACGTGTAGGAGCAATTCCTAGACGGAATACAGTATTATCCAAACGACCTTCACACAATTGAAGCAAGTTTTCCCCAGTAATACCTTTCATGCGTGATGCTTTTTCGAACATGTTCGAGAATTGACGCTCAAGGATACCGTAAGTATATTTTGCTTTTTGTTTTTCAGCCAACTGAACTGCGTATTCAGACTGCTTACCTCTACGTTTGTTTGGACCGTGTTGTCCTGGACCGTAGCTTCTTCTATCCAACGCTTTGTCTGGGCCAAAGATTGGATCTCTGAAACGACGTGCGATTTTTGATTTTGGACCTGTGTATCTTGCCATTTTACTTTGTATTAAAGGGAGACCATGAATTAAGGCTTCTCCTCCGATGGTCGTGTTCCGATTTGCATCGGTTCCCTTTTCTTGTTATTTAATTTATTAAACTCTTCTTCGTTTCGGTGGACGACAACCATTGTGCGGCATAGGAGTAACGTCAATGATTTCTGTTACTTCAATTCCAGCATTGTGAAGTGAACGGATAGCAGACTCACGTCCGTTTCCTGGTCCTTTCACGTATACTTTTACCTTACGTAGTCCGAAGTCATGTGCTTCTTTCGCTGCGTCCTCTGCTGCCACTTGTGCTGCATAAGGCGTGTTCTTTTTAGAACCTCTAAAGCCCATTTTACCTGCTGATGACCAAGAAATTACTTGACCAGCACCGTTCGTCAAAGAAATAATTACATTGTTGAAGGTAGCTTGAACGTGCGCTTCACCTAATGCATCTACTTTAACGATCTTCTTCTTTTTGCTATTTGACTTTGCCATTTTTTTAGCTATTTAATTGTTTGTTGCTTTCAGTTGAATTGGAGAAATTCTCCAGTCCTTCTACTTCCAACGAAGGGGACGATTATTGTTTGTGTTATTGCTTTTAATAAATTCACTAGGCACGGAGCCCAAAGGAATTTTGCAAATACACGAACGGACCGCCTGTCCGCGACATCAGAAGCAGTCGGTCTACTTCTTCTTATTCGCAACCGTTTTTCTTCTACCTTTTCTTGTACGCGAGTTGTTTTTCGTACGTTGACCTCTCAACGGCAAACCAGCTCTGTGACGGATTCCACGTTGACATCCGATATCCATCAGACGTTTGATGTTCAATTGGATTTCTGAACGCAATGCACCTTCCACTTTTACAGTGTTTACGGCTTCACGAATGGCTGTCAATTGATCATCGTTCCAATCTTGAACTTTGATATTCTCGTCAACGCCCGCTGTAGCCAACACTTTCTCTGCTGTACTTCTTCCGATTCCAAAGATGTATGTCAATGCAATTACACCTCGCTTATTTTTTGGTATGTCGATACCTGCTATACGTGCCATATTCTATATGAATTATGAACTGAAGA
>JBNKGN010000072.1:0-11894 GCA_050289845.1 Crocinitomicaceae bacterium
TTATATGTTCCCTGACAGATTGTCCAGATACAAGTGGATTTACCTGGTACATTAACGGTGTCATTGCCGCAACAACTGATGTACCGACATTTCAAACAACTGCATTGACGAATGGCGATATCGTTTCAGTCAGCAACACGTGTTATACCATTTGTCCCATCGAAGTGCAGAGTACTTCTCCAGCCATTACAGTGAATACGGTGAGTGTGAATGCAGGAGAGGATCAAACGATTCCCTCTGGAACGACCATTCAATTGAACGGAACCACCAACGGCACCGTTTATACTTGGTCTCCATCGTTTTTAGTGAGTGATCCGAATTCATTAACGCCTTTTTCGACACTTGAAGAAACAACGCTTTTTTCTTTGACGGCCAGCTTAAATGGGTGTTCCGCGACTGATTATGTAGAAATAATTATCGAGCAGGGGTTGGAAATTCCCAACACATTTTCGCCGAATGGAGATCAAATTAATGACACCTGGGAAATTGACGGTTTGGAAGCCTATCCCGACAATCAAATGACCATTTTTACACGTTGGGGACAGAAAATTTTTCAAACTTCAGCATATTCGAAACTGAAACAGTGGGATGGCGAAAACCATGCTGAAGGTGTTTATTATTACGTACTGGATTTGAACGATCCTGACGAAACACAATACAAAGGAACCATAACCCTGCTTCGATGAAAAGACTCGCCGTACTTTCTTTCTTGGTATGTTCCTTCGGAGCTTATTCGCAGCAGTTAACAGAATACTCCCAATGGTATTTGCATCAATTTGCGATCAATCCAGCACACGCGGGGATCAAGCAGTGTATCGATGTGCATACACTTTATCGCATGCAATGGGTTGATTTTGATGGTGCACCACGTTCCGGTTTTCTCACCCTAAGTATTCCTTTACAAAACCGGCGGAAACGGGTTTTTGGAGCACGACAAGGAACGGGTTTTAAGTTTGAAACGGATCAATTTGGAGCCTTTTCCGTAACGCGGCTAAATCTGGCCTACGCCGCTCACTTTAATTTTAGTCAGGAAACGCGCTTGTCACTTGGGGTTTATGGTGGCGTCGTTCAAACGGGATACGATGCCTCCGTAGTAACAACGCACGATCCAGATCCGACAGTATTGCAGCAAGCCAATTTTTTATCCCCTGACGCTTCTTTTGGCGCCTGGTTCAATTCGACCAACTATTATTTCGGAATGGCGTTGCGCAATTTAATTCCATCGAAATGGGAAGATATTGGAGACCAATCTCGGTATCGTTTCCATCTTGCCTTTAATGGCGGTTACCGCTGGGCCGTGCGCGAAAATCTTACTTTGCTGCCTGGATTTAACTTGCGGATCCCTCCTCGAAGCCCGGCATCTTTCGATATCAACCTACAGGCGGATTACAAGAATGTGTTTGGACTTGGTATTGGTTTCCGAGCAGGCGATGCTTTGAATGCTACTGCTGTGTTCAAAATTCGCGAACAGTTTGCAATCGCCTATACCTTCGATTATACGTTGACGGCGATACAATCGGTGGCGAAAAATACGCATGAAATTTCACTGCGATTCACAACGTGTAAACCCGATAGAACTAATGCTAACAGTTGTCCACTATTCGAGTAAAATTTGAATATCCTTGGCAATTTCGTAATTTAGTAGGAACTCTTTAACATCACTGGCTTATGAAAATTGTTTCTGCTTTGGCATTCGTGCTCATGCTGATGCTTGACTTTGTATCTACGGCGCAAACTCCCGAATTAAAATTGCGTTCTGGGAATTACAGAATCACGGAATTGTCCTTGTTGACGTGGTCTGATAATGCTGTTTTTCAAGATCAATTTACGCGGATCATTGTATTCCAAACGATTCCAACTTCTGAAGAAAAATCCAATTTAGCCAGCGCGGGAATTCAATTGTTGGACTATTTGCCGAGCAATGCCTTTTACGCATCCATTTCAACAGATGTCGATTGGTCGCAGTTATCAAATGCCACCGTTCTTGAGATCAAACCTGAATACAAAAAATCGGAATTGTTGCGCGACGAAAACTATCCCCATTGGACCTTGTTTGGTACCAATCAAATTGAATTGATCGGTTTTTATTTTGATCCCTATACGCGAGAAGATGCCCAAAAACAATTGATTTCATTGGGTGGAACGGTGGTTTCTCAGGACAGTTACCAACACATTATGAATATTCGTATTCCTTTGGATCAACTTGAGTTATTGTACAAATTACCTGGATTTTACTATTTCGAAACCTTATCAGACACACCTCAACCTGAAAATTTTTCTGGGCGCACCAATCATCGCAGCAACATGCTTGCAACAAGCTATAACGGTGGCATCACCTATACTGGTGAGGGGGTCAAAGTTATGATGCAAGACGACGGGTTTATAGGGCCTCACATCGATTACACTGGACGCATCGATCAATCGGATTGTAATTCTTGTTCCACGAGCAGTAGTGATACGCACGGTGATCATGTTTCGGGTACAATTATGGGGGCGGGAAATCTCGACCCTGAAAATCGGGGTATGGCGCATGGTGTAGACTTAAAAGTGTACAACTCCAGCGACGCGAACTACAGTTTGTTTCCAGGGCTTTTCGACAATGAAGACGTAGTCATCACCTCTAAAAGTTATAGTAATGGTTGTAATGCAGGTTACACGAGTTTGCCGCGACTATTGGATCAACAAGTGCACGATCGTCCGCAATTGATGCACGTTTTTTCTGCGGGGAACAGCGGGGCTGATAATTGTAATTATGGCGCTGGTGCAGGTTGGGGAAATATTACAGGAGGTCACAAAGTGGGAAAAAACGTAATTGCTGTTGGGAATTTAAGCAGTACAGACGTTTTAGCAGGATCATCTAGTCGTGGTCCAGCAGAAGACGGCCGCATCAAACCCGACATTTGTGCTGTAGGTTCTTCCGTTACATCCACGGGACCCGAAAACATTTATTTTACAATTTCGGGAACATCTATGGCTTGTCCTGGTGTTTCTGGAACCATCGCACAACTTTACGACGCGTATCGCGACATGAATGGAGGAGCAAATCCGGATGCCGCCTTGATAAAATCTGCTGTTTTGAATACTGCTGAGGATCTGGGAAATTATGGTCCAGATTTCAAATTTGGTTGGGGACGGATCAATGCACGACAATCTTACGAGTTGCTTTCCAACAATCAGTACATCAATAGTTCGATCTCTCAAGGCGCGACAAATACACACACCATATCTGTACCCGCAGGAGTGAGTGAATTGCGAATTATGACGTATTGGACCGATTACGAAGGGTCAACTTCTGCAGCTCTAGCACTTGTCAACGACTTGAATATGGTTGTTACCGATCCCAATTTGATTGACTACAATCCGTGGGTTTTGGACCCAACACCCAATGCGACGAGTTTGAATGCTCCAGCAGTGCGCGGGATTGATGCACTGAACAACATGGAACAAGTAACGGTTTTGGATCCCGTGAGCGGCACCTACGAGGTTAATGTAAACGGATTTGCTGTTCCACAAGGGCCGCAAGATTATTACGTTGTGTATTATTTCGTAATGGAAGACGTGACAGTGACCTACCCAATTGGTGGCGAAGGAGTCACTCCAGGATCGACATTAATTCGTTGGGACGCTTCAGAGGGAACGACCGATTTCACTTTGGAATACACGACTGATAACGGGACGAATTGGACCTCGATCGGAACTGCACCTGCAGACCGCAGATATGCCAATTGGAATGTTCCTAATTTAATCAGTGGGTTAGCCAAAGTACGTGTGACACGTAATGGAAGCTCGGATGAAAGCGACGCCGTTTTCTCGATTATTTCAACACCTACCAACATTCAATTCGATTGGGTGTGTCCAGATTCTACCAAACTTTCCTGGAATCCCGTATCAGGCGCTACCAGTTACGAAGTGAGTCAATTAGGGGCGAAATACATGGATTCGATCGGCACCACTACGGCGACGAATTTTGTTGTTCCGATTGCCTCAAATGTTGACACGTGGTTCAGTGTTCGTGCCCTTGGACCAGATAATGCACGGGGAGAACGCGCCATTGCAGTTCAGAAACCCACTACTGAATTCGGTTGCTTGTGGAGTGCTCCGATTGCAGGATTTGACGTGGATTGCGACGGGGCGGGTACTGGACATTGCTTTGATCTCATTGACGGCTCTGTGAATACCTCTGGAGGTTCATCCTATACCTGGTATTTCCCTGGAGGAACACCTGCTACATCCTCAAGTGCGAGCCCAACGGTTTGTTATAGCGCTGCAGGAAATTATGATGTCGCTATGGTGGTAGCTAATGGTTTTGGAACTGATTCAATCTATATCACCAATGCGATTACCGTGTTGGACACCAGAACACTACCTTATGTAGAGGGATTTGAGAACTATACCACTTTTCTAGCTACCGATGCCTGGGAAACATCAAGTCCAGGAAACGCAACTCCATTTCTGGTAACAGGTCAAGCGGCCTTGACTGGAAGTAAAAGTGCTATGTTGCTCAATTATAATCAGCCAGCAAATGCTGAAGATGAGTTAATTTCTGGACCGATTGACCTGAGCACTTTAAATACAAACGACACAATGACCTTGAGTTTCCGTTATGCGTTTCGCAAAAAACAAAGCGTGAACAATGATTTTCTACGTGTCTCTGTGCGCGAAGGGTGTGAGGCCAATTGGGTCGTTCGCAAAACGCTTTTTGGAGATTTACTTTCCCCATTGACGTCAAGTACTTCGTGGTACCCAGCGGGACCAGAAGATTGGACGACGGTTCACATGACCAACATCACGAGCAACTATTTCACGGGCGATTTTCAATTTAAATTCACTTTTGAAAATGACGGTGGAAACAATCTGTTTATCGACGATATTAACATTTATCAGGGGGCGCCATCCGACGAAATTATTGGATTGTCAGAACTCACGGCATTGCAAAATGTTTCTGTATATCCCGTGCCTACGAATGGCGAGTTAAGTGTCACTTTTGAGTTAAATAGTGCAGAAAAAACACGCATTGACGTAACTGACATTACTGGAAAAACAGTACAAACCGTTCATTTGAATGGCGCAGTTGGAAACAATATCACTGTGATGGATGTTGCGAATTTATCTTCAGGCGTTTACTTTTTGACCGTGATAAGCGGTGGCAATACTGCTCAAAAGCGATTCATTGTTGAGTAGGTACTCAACGTACAGAGAATGTCGTTATTCAAATTCCTTCGACAAACTAATTTCCGTCCAAAGAAAGGGAAATTAATTGATCGGATTTTCCTGTAGAAATAATCGTGAAAGGTTGCGTAATTACCTCCGCTGCAATACCTGTGGGTGGCGTATGCTTTACGTGTATTGTAATTCTATCATCTGTTTCATTCATCAACGTTACTGCAATGGAATGTCCCGCTGTACTGCGCACTTGATCAAAAATAACGACCACCATTTCCTGCTCGAAATTAACGTTCGGCAATGCCACTATTTCTTGATTTTTATTCATGCGTTCCACCATTTTTTTGAGTGCTTCCTCACTACGTAAAATTACCAGACCACTGGAAAACTCTGCATCTTCATTAACAAATAAAGCCCCACTCTGTTCCACCGTAAATTCGACGAGACTATTTCCTGTCGGCACTTCCTCAATCGTTTTACATCCAAAAAGAAACAAAGCAACCATCGTGGTGAATAATAAAGGCAAATGGTGATTTTTCATATTTCGTGTCTTATCAAGTTGTTGGTGTGCAAAAGTTCTAAATATAATGCCAAAATGAACATCGTTACTCCTGATCTTTGTATAAAATGAATTCTATGAAGTCAATTATCGCCGTTTTCGTTATTGGGTTTACCGTGGTTTCTTGTGTTCCTGCAAAGAAATACAATGAGCTGTTGGAAAAAGAGCAAGAGTGTAGTGAAGCATTAGCAAAATACAAGAGTGATGCGCTTTCCTATGAAGCGAGTTCAAAAGACTTTCAATCGAAATACGAATTGGCCTCCAAGCAATTGAGCCAGTTGATCGCAGATTCCACACGAATTGGAATGGAATACCGCACCCTTCGTGCGAAGTACGACAAACAAATAGCCGTGAATGAAGCTCTCGAAACGAGTTACAACAAGCTCCGTTTGAGTGGCGCAAAGGACGTAGCGCAGTTAAATGCCGAATTGGAAGCCAAGCAATTGGAATTACAGAAAAAGGAAGATGCACTCTTAAAAAAGGAAGCAGATCTGCAACAACAACAAGACTTAATCACCGAACAACGCGCTGAATTGGCCAATTTGAAGGACATCATTGCCAAGCAAGAAGCCGCAACCCGTTTGTTGAAAGACAAAGTGACCAAAGCTCTGAAAAGTTTTGAAACGCAAGGTTTGACCGTGGAAGAGCGCAATGGAAAAATTTATGTGAGTCTGGAAGCGAAATTATTGTTCGCGTCTGGAAGTACGACGGTAGAACCTCAAGGAAAATCTGCCTTGATCGAGTTGGCAAAAGTTTTGGAAAGCGAAAAAGAACTGGAAATTATCGTTGAAGGTCACACCGACACTGACGCAATGAACACATCAAAACACCCGAAAAACAATTGGGAATTGTCTGTGTTACGTGCAACTTCGGTAATTGAAATCATGACATCGAACTCGGAAATGGACCCGAAACAATTGATGGCTGCAGGTCGCTCGGAGTACCACCCTGTAGACCCAACGAACAAGGCTAAAAATCGTCGAATTGAGATTATTATCTCGCCAAATTTGGACGAATTGTACGATTTGATTTCGGAGTAAAGATATGTTCGCGTCCCTCTTAGGAGGACGATTTTCTGGATAATGGTGATCATTCTCCAAAGGGGAAATGATTAACTTTGGTCCATGGCAGATCGCTCCGAGTTTATTGATCTAAAATTAAAAGTGCTTCCCAATAAGCCTGGGGTTTATCAGTATTATGATGAGACCGGCACAATCATCTACGTTGGAAAGGCAAAGGATTTAAAAAAACGGGTTTCTTCGTACTTCAATAAAAACCTCGATTCGGGAAAAACCCGCGTGTTGGTGCGTCAAATTCGCGATATCAAATACATCGTCGTAGACTCGGAATTGGACGCTTTATTGCTTGAAAACAACCTGATTAAAAAATACCAGCCGAAGTACAACATTCAGCTAAAAGACGACAAAACCTACCCCTGGATTTGTATCAAAAAAGAACCGTTTCCACGCATTTTTACGACGCGACGGATCGTTAAAGACGGATCAAAATATTTCGGTCCGTATCCGAGTGTGAAAGTTGTGAATACATTGCTAGAACTGATCAAAGAGGTGTATCCTTTAAGAAGTTGTGCCTTGGATTTATCGGAGAAAAAAATTCATTCGGGACAGCACAAAGTCTGTTTGGAATACCATCTTGGTAACTGTAAAGCACCTTGTGTGGGTTATGAAACCGTCGAGACGTACGACGGCTACATCAAAGATATTGAGCATATCGTAAAGGGAAATCTCGGTGCGGTAATCCGTTCCTTGAAAGAATTGATGAACAATTACGCGGCGAACCTTCAATTTGAAGAAGCACAACAGGTAAAAACCAAAATCGCGACGATTGAGCGTTATCAGGCCAAGTCGACGGTTGTCTCCCCAACAATTCACGAGGTAGATGTGATCACAATGATCGAAGATCCCAAAACAGCGTATGTAAATTATCTGGTGATCAACAACGGCTCAATTATTCACGGATACACGGTAGAGGTAAATAAAAAACTGGACGAAACCTACAGTGATATTATCGGATTTGTTTTACCCGAATTGCGCGAGCGTTTCCAAAGTCATTCGAAAGAGATTTTGGTAGCGGAGAATGTTGATTTAGTGATGCCCGACGTGCACTTTTTTACCCCGCAGCGTGGCGATAAAAAAGCGTTGATCGACTTGTCATTGCGGAATGCGAAGTTCTATCAAATGGACAAACGAAAGCAGGAAAAAATAAAAAATCCCGAGCGACATACCCAGCGGATTCTCGAACAAATTCAAAAAGATTTTCGTTTGGAGGATTTGCCCGTGCATATTGAGTGTTTCGATAATTCCAATTTTCATGGAACCAATGCGGTTTCTGCCTGCGTTGTTTTCAAAAATGCGAAGCCGAGCAAAAAGGATTACCGTCATTTCAATATTAAAACTGTCGTCGGATCAGACGATTTTGCCTCGATGGAAGAAGCCGTGTACCGACGTTACCGCCGACTCAAAGAAGAAGGGGAATCACTGCCACAACTCATTGTGATCGATGGGGGAAAAGGACAATTAAGTTCGGCGTTAAGTGCCCTGGAACAACTTGATTTACGTGGGAAAATTGCGATCGTCGGCATTGCTAAAAAACTCGAAGAAATCTTTTTCCCAGGCGATTCATATCCGATTTATATCGACAAGCGATCAGAGAGTTTACGGGTCATTCAATACATGCGAAATGAAGCCCACCGCTTTGGAATCACGCACCACCGCAACAAGCGTAGCAAGAATGCTCTGGTTTCGGAACTCACACAAATCAAAGGAATTGGTGAAAAAACGTACGAAGAATTGATCAAAGCATTTAAATCCATTCAAGGCGTTCGGGATGCAGATTTTGAATCGGTCGTAAATGTTGTTGGCAATGCCAAGGCTATTATTATTCGCGACTATTTCGCAGAAAAAGATGATTGACATCCTTACGCACCTAAAACGAATCGCGCATACTTTTGTTGTTGAAAAGTGTTCGAATAGACCTCCGTCTCTTGCATTTGTTGTCGCATTGTTTCAAAATCTCTGATTAACGTTTCCCACTGCTCGTTGAAATTCTCGAAATTATAATAGATGCTCGCGGTCTTCAATTCCGTCCAATGCTGATATGCTTCGTGAATCAAAAGTGGAATTTTAAACGCCAACGCCACATTCATCGCTCCCGGTATTTGATTCTTAAAATACTGATCTGCGCTGTCCGTTTCGGGGTGAACAAGTGGTAAAATGCAGGAAGCTGATGCAATTGTATCCACAAATTGTTGCTGATCAACAAACTCCGTATAATAGGTCACACGGTCGGAAAAACTCGCTTTATCTATGGTCTCCAAAAAATCTCTTACCTCTGGATCTTGAGCATTGCTCTTCCCTAAAAATGTCCAGCGAGAGGACGTCGGCGCGGTACTTGCCAATTTTAAAAATCCCTCAAAATCCTTTCGGCGTCTCTCTACTCCTCCAATAATGACAATATGGTTAGGATCACGCGCAACATCCTTCGAAGTTGGAGGAAAATCGATGGGATAAAAATAATCGAGGGCAATCGCATTCTTCACCGGGCAATCGTTTTTGATAAATTCGCTCAACACAAGGTACTTTTTCACTTTTAAGCTAATCACCTTTTGAGTGAAACTTTCCTTAAACATGCGTGAGGTGTGAATTACCCCAACAAATTCAATCTTAGAAAACAACGCCTGCATTATCAGGGAACGTATCCAGTTTCCTTGTGCGGTATTGAGAACCACCTTTTGTACCTTTTCTTTCTTTAAAACGTTCCACAAACGCTTAACTTCTGCCTTTCTATCAGATTTCGACCCTGCCATATCGAACACTTCTACCTTAGTTACAAGAGGCTTAAAAGCAGGATTTCTATCGAGGACATTTTTCGTCGTGCAGAGAACCAACTCACAATTTTCAGCGCGCAAGGCCAACAATTGTGTCAACAAACACTCGTCGTGAGAACCACCAATTTCAACCAATGCAACGCGCTTTTTTGTCATGCTCAGATATCAACAATAGATTATTGGAAAGCTTTTTGTGTTACAAAGAAACAAAAAACAAACCAGCGTAAATTTACACCGTGCGAATTGTACCTCTCATACTCCTCACATTTCTGTGTTTTTCACTGCCTGTTACAGCGCAGAAAAAAGAAATAATTATTGTTATCGATCCCGGTCACGGCGGCAGTGATCCAGGACATTTACCGAACAACGTCAATTTGCTTCAGGAAAAGGACCTCAACCTTAAAATCAGTAAGTATTTAGGGGGCTATTTTGAAAAGTATCTGCAAAACGTGAAGGTTGTTTACACGCGAACAGGGGACACCTACCCTTCGCTGGATCAACGTGTGGAGAAAGCCAATGCAATTAACGCGGATTATTTCATTAGTATTCATTGCAACGGAAACGAAAAATCGTCGATTCACGGAACGGAGACGCACGTACATTCGATGGATTTAAAAAAGTCAGTGAGTTTGGCGCGGGCCATTGAAAATCAATTCTCGAAACGGGCGGGCCGAAAGTCGAGAGGTGTGAAAGACCAAAATGATCTTCAGCATTCCCTTCAAGTATTGAAATTTACCAATATGACAAGTGTTTTGGTTGAATGTGGGTTTGTCACCAATGATGCCGAAGCTGCTTTTTTGAACACTACTTACGGTCAGGAAATTATTGCTTCTGCGATTTTTCGTGGTGTGCGTGAAACAATGGAATCGGAATTTCCTTCCATTCAATTTAGAAAACCAGCCGCGACGGCGAGTACAGACAATAGCACGAACACAGCGGCAGGAACTGAAACCGCCAGCGCAACGACCTATACCATTCAGATCGCCTCATCGAAAACGCCTATTGATCCCAAAAAAGATCCAGGGTTTCGCAAATTAAACATGGATGTTACGCGCAAAGAGTTGAACACCACAAGCGCCTACAAGTACATTTATTTGGTGGGGAGTTACTCCTCAAAAGCCGATGCGACGGAAGCCTTGAAATCTGTAAAGACCAAGGGCTACCCAGACGCCATCGTTGTTAAGAAGTGATTACACGCGTTTTACACGCACTGCATTCATTCCTTTCATTCCGCGTTCCAATTCGAAACTTACTGCGTTCCCTTCGGCGATATCATCAATACAACCGTTAATGTGAACGAAGTGTTTCTCTTGGGAATCATTTTCTTTGATAAATCCGAAACCTTTCGCGTCGTTAAAGAATTCAACACGTCCTAAACGCACTGGATCTACTTCTTCACGTGGACCTGATTTGGGAATTCCGATTTCGATTTGATCTGCTTTGATCTTAACTTTTTTGGTAGGATCTGGAGGAGTATCTGTGAAGTGTCCGTTTTCGTCTACGTACACCATCATTGCATCAAGACCTGAAGCTTTAGGGATGCTTTTGCGCTCTTCTTTCTTCAGCAAACGGTCTTGCTTTTTCTTTTGTCGTTTTTTTTCTTTTTCTTTTTTACTAAACGTCTCTTGCGATTTCGCCATTCTTTTACTTTAAATTATTACAATGCTCTGATGAAATGCTGCATGACAGTGCAGACTTTTACTGGTCGAGATGGGACCAAAATAAATACTAGACCAAAGACTTCTTGCAAAGGTACGCGAATTGCTTCGATTCCTGAACGTTTTAGCACAAATAGTATCGGTAAACGTCCATTTTTCTTTATTTGAGTCGTTGCTACGGCTAATTTTCTGATACTGAGAAAAGAACGGAGGGCTTTGAATCCCAGAAAAAGCGGGGATTGCAGGTGTGAGTCACTTCAAATCGTGTGGTACCGCACTTTTCTATTCATTTTTTCTCTTTTTTTGTGCAGAAATAAATTCTTTATATATATTTGCACTCGCCTTTGCTTAAATGTAGGCAGGAGCGCATTTCTACAACGGTAGAATCGAAACACAAAATGCTTCTTTAGCTCAGTTGGTTAGAGCATCTGACTGTTAATCAGAGGGTCCCTGGTTCGAGCCCAGGAAGGAGCGCTAGACAAACCCAGTAATCATCTTTGATTGCTGGGTTTTTTGTTTTCTAGATAAGTGTGGTGTTGGGATTGACCCGACAATAGATCCATGGGTTATTGAGTTATAAATAGCATTTGGAACTCTTGCTATTTTTTCTCAGCGCATATTCTGACAATCCTTCACCGCTTAGTAAAGCGGATGTTGCGATTTTCTC
>JBNKGN010000073.1:0-11712 GCA_050289845.1 Crocinitomicaceae bacterium
CGTATAACGTTCGAACTAATATCATCAGAATTAACTTGTTTAATTAAATCTATATTCATAGGAACTGAAATTAAGTTGGGTAAATTGGGAATTCTTTTCGCAATTCATAGCTTCTCCAAGCTTCCTTCATTTTATGTTGAATTGTAAATAACCATTTGATTAAAGCCTTGGCTTGCGCAAATTTATGTCTTACCACATTAGCATCACTAAACACATATACTTCTGGTATTTCAGTGACGTAAGTCGACCCAACAACAAGTCCAGTCGATAGTGCTGGCGGCTCCCAATTTACTCCCCAAACTTTACCTTTGGGTATTAATTGACCCTGTGGTGTGTAGTTTTGCCAACCTCCATTATTTCCTGGCTCCTTAATGTCCCAATGGCCTTTTGGATGGTGTTTATCAGGTTTATGAGGACGATATATACGCCCCTTCTCATCTTGCAATCTTTTATGCCCTAGTTCTCTTGCTTTCCTCCAGCCTTTTGTTCCTTCCGGTGGATCTACTGGAGTTAACTCACCTTGCCCTTCTAAAGACGGTGGTATAGGCCATGTCTCAGGTTTTGTCAAGTCTAAATCTTCTGTGATTTCACCATCGGAAGTTTCAAAAGTTGGGTTTAATGGAAAATCGGGCATCTGAACTGGAATAGCAGGTGCATTCGGCGAAAGTGGACCAACTGGAATTGAAGGAGCAGGCGGTAAAACTGGATAGGGAATCGCTGGCGGCGGTGGTAATGTTATACGTGGCAATGAAATAGCTGGTCTAAGCAATGTCTCTACTGGTATCTGTATCTGTATCTGCGTCCATTCTAATCCCTCCAACTCAACACCATCTATCACACGATTCTCACTAAATGCATAAGGGCTATTGTGCGGATACTTCGGAGCCAACGGATCAACAGCAAAGAACCTTCCGATCCGTGGATCGTGCATACGGTATTTGTAATTCACCGAATTCCCTTTCCCTTTCACCTCGTCGTCCATTTCCTGACCTTGGAAACCGTAGCGGTACGACTCGGCTCCGCTCGACGTACTCGCCTCACCATGTCTGCCGGGTAATAGCATACCGTAGGGAACGAACTATACGCCAAAAAATTAAGTATAAATACGCATAAGATCACTATTTCAAAACGCCCTTTCCATAAAGGTTTCAAGCAAAAATGCAGCCCTCGTTTGGGTCTGCATTTCGAAGATAATTATTTCTTTAAAACATAGTGCATTTTTAGTGCATTTTTTAATCCTTCCAACTTGTCCTTTTTGTACCGTTCGGTGCTGCTCACAAAACGATGCCCTGCCATGTATTGAACGGTGCGCAAATCATATTGTTCTAGCCAATTGGTGATCACACTTTGTCGGATTTGTTGCAGGCTTTTGAGTTTCGGGTACACATTGCGCAATCGTTTGATGATCTTAAAAATAACATTGTTCATCAGCTCGGTTTCACCCTGTCCCGCATGCACCAAAAAATAGCTGCTTTGCTTGAAAGCTTCGCGTAAAATTTCAGGGCGAATGTTGGCCAGATACTCTTGAAAAAGTAACAATTGCTGTGGTTTTAGTTCCAATGTTCTTTCGTTGGTTGATCGACCGCCTGGGACACGGATCGTGCATTGTATCAAATCAACATCCGAAAGTTCAATCTTACTGAGTTCACTACTTCCAATCCCTTGAAAAACAACCAAACTCAACAGCACTTTGTCCCGTTTCCCTGTTAGTCCGTTAGTGGATTGACAGAGATAGATTTCACCTAGTTCCTGGGGACTCAACAGTTGATTGGGAACGCTTCGTGTTCCACCTTTTAATTTGATACGTGTGGCAGGGTTCCCCTCAAGCATCGGTAGCACTCCTGTTTTAAGAAGAAAATCGCAATAATGCTTTAAACTATTGATTTTTAAACGAATCGTGTGTACCGTATTTCCCTGGTTTTTACAATGAGCAATGTATTCCATCAATCGCTCGTAGGTAGGCATTTTTTCTTCACTCCATTGCAAGAAATTCGTAACGATTCGCCCGTGTGCTTTTCGGGTATTTTCGGCCGCGCCTTGCCCGAGTAGGTAGTTTTCAAATTCAATCATATTTTAGTCTTTGAAGGTGATTTTTATGGTTTTGGAAAGCGATTCGGTGTAGATGTAATTGGTTTTGATCAAGCCAGGAATCGAGCAAGAACGCGTTGATCCATCGTATTCCATGTTATCGCGTTCAAGTTCTATAAGACCGCGCCGAATCGCCTCAACAACAAACTCGATATCGTTTTGCACTCCCCACTTTCTTTTGATGATCTTTTTGATGTCCTGAATGCGACTTTGGGATAGCTTTAACATTTTGGCAATCTCAGCCTGTGTATAGCCAACCAAAAGTAATTTGAGTACTCTTTCTTCTTGTCTACTGAGTTGCAGCTTCATAATGGGTAAAAATAATTAATGCGCACTTATTGCACGTTTTTATTTGTGATATGTGTATAGATTTGCGTGCTATCGAGACTTGTATGTCCAAGAAAAAGCGCGATGTTTTCAAGCGACATTCCAGATTGCAAGAGGTGTGTAGCAATGCTATGACGCAGGGTGTGAATACCTGCAGGTGTTTTGATTTTGGCTTCCTGAAGGCATTTCTTTACCAGATAGGAAGCCGACGCTGTAGAAAGCGGAACGCCCCTCTGAGTAACCATAAGAAGATCCGTGCTTTTATCCGCAGCAATGAGTTTTTCACGAACATTGAACACATAATCTTCTAAAATTTCTTTGACATGATCCGACATAGGAACGATGCGTTGTTTCTGGGTTTTACTTTTTGCAACCAGCAACTCATCCCGCTGAAAATCGATATGTTCCACCGCTACGCTAACACCCTCTTTTCTTCGCAGCCCAAGCCCGTAATACAAGGCCAATAACGCTTTGTTTCGCTTGCCTAAAAGCGTGGAATCACACGTTTTAAAAAGACGTTCTATCTCAGAAATTGTAAGTACACCTGGTTGGCTTTTTGCACGTTGTAGTGTCGGAAATTCAGGAATGGGAATCTTAACAACAATGCTCAGATAGCTGTAAAACAATTTAAGTGCCGTGCGGTATTTATGCAAATATGCAACGCTCAATCCTGCTCCTGTTGTAATGTTGGTACGCACTTGCAAATGATCGAAGAAATCGTTTGTATCAGTAATCTCGGGCAAATTCATGTTTTTAGACTCTATAAAAGCAAGGTATTCTTTGGTAGCGCGTAGCGTATTAAAAACAGTGTCTTTTGAGTAATTCAAGGTCTGTAAATGGATTTTAAAAGCGACGAGTAACTGTCTGTGTTCGGGGGAATGCAGTGTTAATTGTTTCATTATGGGATCGAATTTAAAGGGGGGACTTACACCCTTGATGTGAATTGCGTGAATCGTGTGAATCAACTTCTGAAAGCTACTATTAACAGGCTTTTCTGTGAATCAGGTAAAATGTGAATTGATTGTGAATCAAAAGTGAATCACCTTTAAGCATCGGGGTATTTCTCTCTGAGCTCTGCCAAAACACGATCCATACTGTTGATTGAATCTTGAATTTTTTGATAATCTGACCATTCCAAAAGCTCGTATTCGTAGCCCAATTTTTTCGTGTTGTTCTTTTCCAAAACAAGTCCGTTTCGCTCCAGAGCCTTAAACATCCGTTGGGTGTACTGTGGATGCAAATTCAATGCTTTTCGAATGTCTTTGGCATAAAACGATTTATTGTCTTTCTCTGTAATTCCCTCTTTGTTCAAATACGCTTTCAAACGTTCGAAAAATACCCGTTGTGCGCCCGTAAGTTGATCACTCTTACGGAGTAAGGATTCTCTACAAAGTTTATTCGCCCATTCGATGTGATCGAGTTTTGTTTCTATAAATCTACCGCGCTCGTCTTGTTGAATATCCAATTGAAACTGGTGTAAAAACGTGATTGCTTTGATCAGTGAAATGTAATGTTGATTGGTTCTAAGCGGTTTAAAAACAACCGAAGGCAACATCAGTTCGGGTTGAAACGGATTTCTAATCTCAACGGTTTCCAAAAGGCGCTGGGCGTTGCACAAAAGTTGTTGTACTTGTTCTACTTTTTGAAGGTCAATCAGCCCTGCAGCCAGTTGGTTTTGGTACTGCATCACGTCTTGTTGGTGCTTGTAAGATTCATTGACGTGGATTAAATAAGAACGGTTCGAATTGTCTTCATAAATGCTGTCTTTTGTGGTCGCTCCGACAATGCACACAGGGCCTTTGGCTTCGAGTTTCTTTTGACGGTGTTCGCCGCTTTGTACGTCCATTTCAGTGGTGTACTTTACGATGTGTCCGTTGGACATAAATTCACGAAGCGTATAAAGTGCATTCATAGAACCGTCCAGATCCTCCAACATCAATACTTTGTGCGACCAAAATTCTTTATATGGCGGATAAAAAAGCACGTTTTCTGTGAGTGCTGTTGTGATATGGCGCTGTTCTTCGGGAACACAGTGAATGACCGTTTTCAAAAGATTTGTTTTCCCTGATCCGCTGCTCCCATGAATGAGCGCATGCAAGGGCGATTCAAATTTTCGGGTGAGGAAAATCAGAAAAAGTAGCAAGCCGTTATCCGTTTCGTTAATCAATCCCGCCTGGGAAAGAAGGCTTGAAATTTCGTTTAGCAAATTGGGATTCTTCAAGAGCTTTTTTGCATCTGTCTTCGCTTTGGGAGAAAGTTCGATGCGTGGTGGGAGTTGTGGCAATAATTGTTCTTTTCGTTTCTGCATGCGGTATTTTTCCAATCCGTCGATTAGTTCGTAAATCGTGCGCGTGAGATCGGTTGTTCCCAGTTCGAGTTTTTCGGCCGCATCACGGATGTATTTTTTTACTTGTGAATCGCTGTACAAATCCACCGTATTTCGATACGCATGAACAGGTGAAAGTTGTGGGTGACGCGTCACTTTTAAAGTCACTCTGAGCCTGTCGAGTTGTTTCATGTTCACTCCTCCGAGCAATTCGTAGCGAAGTTGCTGCAAAGGACATTCGCAAATCAAGTGTTCTGGGTTTTGAATGTTGATTCCGTGCAAGTAGCCTGTAGATCCTTTTACAGCGGTTTTAAAGCCCGCCAAGCCCTTTTCTAAGATTTCTTGTTCGTTCATTGAAAAAATTGTTTGAATAGTACTTTTAGGTTTCAAATATAATTTATTCGTTCTTACAAGCAAAATTTATTCGGTTTTGATAATACTTTTTAGCTTCATATATTTGTTCCGAACACAGTTTTACTGTATTATTCAGCACTTATGAGTTTTGGCAAACGATTGACAGAAGCACGAAAGAAAAAAGGGATTTCACAACAAGAAGTCGCGCAGCTTCTCAATACAAAAGCACCAGTAATTGGTCGTTACGAACGTGAAGAAATGACTCCTTCAGTGGAAGTCGCTACAAAACTCGCTTCTATACTTGGTGTATCTATGGATTATCTTGTTGGGAATACGGAAACGGAAATCGATAATGAAACACTCAAAAGAATACAACAGATTCAGGTGCTTAATGAGGAAGACAAGGCACACTTGTACGCTTTAATGGATGCTTTTTTGTTTAAATCGACCGTTCAAAAGCAGCTTGGATAACACGCATTTCACCAGGTTTTCAGTTTCTTATCCCATTTTTCAAAATAAAGCATCAACCCACAGTGATTAACCGCTAAAAAAGCACGAAACTCGCTCTCGGTGACCGAGACCACTACTCGTCTTACTATTTTAACAAGGCAAGTAGTGTAGCTGTCAGCCAAACGTACGTTCTTGTGCTAGAAGTATCGTTTTTAGAGTATTTACAAGTGATTCTTGTGTTAAACACATCCCGTTAACGTGTCCCCACAAAAATAAAGCTCTGATTTATTGATTGATACATTTTTTCGAACGCTACTCCGTGGCGTTTATGCTTGCTATAATTCACCTGTGAACATTGTGGGACTCCCACAACACTACTCGCCTGACAGAAAAGAAACCATTCGAGTGATTTTCCCGTATATTTGTCCTGCAAACATTCTCTATATAAAAACAGTACTGTGATGAAAAAATCTAGCAGGTTCTATCAGAAAAATCTTGGGAGGCAAACGGGTGTAAGTCCCGAGACCTGTTCTAAGCAGTGCTTAGAGAGTGTTTGCAGTGACCTCCCTCTTTTTATAACTCAATTTCATTTTTTATGCAAACACTCGATGAAAAACAACAGGCACTTAGTGACTTTATCCGATTACACGGAAAGGAGCAACTAACTCAATCAATCAGAGAGGCACACGATGCCATTCTCTACGATTCAAATCTCAAAATTGGTAAGCGACGAAAAGATGTACTGCACGATCTGAAATTGTTAGCTGATCAATTAGAAAAAACGGATTAATTCTAAAGGGGGGGAAAGCCCCTTTTTTCATGCAAATGATTCGGGTCCCAACCCACATAGCTATTCAAACATAATGTGGTCTTATAGTGCTGACTCCCTATAAGCACACTATGTTAAATAGCACAGACACACCGTAATCCCCTCCTCCCCTTGCCCCGCAGGCTCCTGCCGAGGGCTACACACTTTTTTAAATGCGTCCCCTTTTTGTTTTTCCCTCGTCAATTTGATTTTCCCATTGGGAACACCTTTAAAAAATCGTGTTCGAAAACCCAACTACAAAAACGATGGGTTTTCAGCTCTTTTTTCGATTTAAAGGGACGTGAGAACGAAAAACAAATGAAAGAAGTGAAGAACGTTATGATAAAAGCAAAACGCGCTTAAACAAGCTAAAACCCCTTTAAAACGAAAATGGAGCAGCCCACGGCAGGTGTCGCCGAAGGCATTACCCTTTTGTACGTACAGTAACACAGTACAAAAGTGGAAACTCTCTACACATTCCCATTCGCCACTCAGACCAGTATCATAAAGAGATTCAGAGTAAAACTGATACAACCTTCAAAAATCCACGACAGCAACGCTGTTCGGTATCGAGAACTTTAGTTCTTCGCCAACGCCGTAGGCAAAAACTGAGTCGTAGCGAAGTTCTTACACTCAGCCAGGTGGAGTGCCGCCCGAAGTGTAACGAAGGTGTTAACGCAGCCGCGAGCAACCGCGAGTGGGAACGAGGGAGGAAGTCAGGAAATATTGTGGAACAATAACCTGCGACCTTTGTGGAAGCGCAACGCCCGCCAGTTTTACTGAGGACGGATGCGTGAACCACACAAGCGTGTGGCGGCATCTTTGCACTTCGACAGGCTCAGTGCGCAGATACGCCCGAAG
Organism: Crocinitomicaceae bacterium; assembly: GCA_050289845.1. GTDB lineage: Bacteria > Bacteroidota > Bacteroidia > Flavobacteriales_D > Crocinitomicaceae > UBA4466. Next base: position 7,215 of record JBNKGN010000073.1, read on the forward strand.
GGGGAAGGAGAACAAGCGGCAGCTTGTGAAGACGAAACAACGACAAACGTTAGAGAGGAAGTTGTGAGGTAGAAAAGCCCGAGAAAAGCAAAAATGATGACACTAAGCGCAGCCCGAGAGACCCTAGCGGCGAGCCTAACAACAAACAGCGGTGGACGTTTTAACGGACAAAGTAGCTGTGACTGACAACGAAGGACGCAACAGGCAAGAAAAGCAATAAAAACAAGAACGCCCAAGCTGATAAGCCAGGGCGCTCCGTATATTCTTGTTTTTTTGTCTTTTTGATGCTGTGAGAACTAGGCGGAAGACCTTATAAACCGCACGACGACGAGGTTACGAGGAGTGGCTGGATTTTACGTTTCTGTTTCTAGTTAAGCAGCAGTCCAACTGCAGCGAAGCGGGGAGACACTACCTTTTATTTGATTGTTAATAACTTTTACTGTAGTTAAATCTTAAACCTGTTAATTAATAGACTTTATTTAATTGATTAACAATAGTACTATGTTTTATTGGCTTAATGAATTCGAAGTACTTTTGTTTGTATAACTTTTCAATAGTTTCAAGAATATCAGATCGAGATAAAGACTTGGAAATTACTAAGTTAGGCTCAGAAGAGTATGCTCCATATTCTTTAATTTCAGTATCTACATCTTGCTTTAACCTCTCAATGTCGTAAATACTAAGTAAATAATATGAATCCAAAAGTTTGACATATACGTCATTTCGATGTCCTCTATTTAAGGCTTCATATTCAGCTAATTCGCTTGTATCAGTAAAATAAATTTGTAGGTCATTCATGTGCTACTTTTTCTATTTTAATTTTATTAAGAAGTTTTTGAAAATTTTCAACGGACATTTCAGTCGAAGGAGCAATTTCGAAGTGTTCTGCCCGTCTGCCTCTTTGAACAATTTTCAATCCTTCAGGTAATTCTGTTATTTTGTACGCCCCACCGAATTTATCAACTGTACTTGCCACAACATCAACAGATACACCATGGGTACTTTTGACAAGTCCGGTTTCTTGATTGATTTTATATTCATTAGCTTTCAACTCAAAACTATCACCTCCTCTATACACATTAGTTGGTCCACCGTCATATTCCACCAAATGATTTCCTGTTTTTTTCTTAAACCCGCGTTTAATAAAGCTCCATGCGTCACTCAACCCTCGTCCAATTTTACTTCTTTGGAACCAAGTGAGTTTTGTTGCAACAACCACTTCACTAAGTACTTGTTCTGAAATCAAAGCCTCAGAAAATCCAATCTTTCCGAACAATATCCCCGCAAAAAGATTCTCATAGGTCTCAATATCTGTGAACATCTCTTTCGTATCATCCCACTGTTGCTCCAAAGAGGTCTCAGTAGTATATGACCACCAATCGGAAACCCCTCCCGACACATCATTATAAACTTTTTCAATACCTTTCATAGGAGAATCATCCCATCCCCCCATATCACCCAAATAATTCCAACCATGGATACATCCATTTAACCCTGATATGACTGTGTTATCAATAAAGGTTACAACATCTAAAGCCGTACCATCATATTCGAACTTTTCGAAAGGCTTAACGTAATTTTCCAACCCTTCCAATTCAATAGCATCAATAACCCGATTCTCTGAAAAAGCATACGGACTATTGTGCGGATACTTCGGTGCCAACGGATCCCTCGCAAAGAACCTTCCGATCCTAGGATCATGCATACGGTATTTGTAGTTCACCGAGTTGCCTTTTCCCTTCACTTCGTCATCCATCTCCTGACCTTGGAAACCATACCTGTATTCAGCCGTGTTTTCCTCGCCATGTCTGCCCGGTAATAGCATACCGTAGGGGTAATAATCTGAGTAAGAGACAACATTCGCTACATAGACATCATAATTCCCATCGACGGTCCCGTTCGTTTTCGTTCCGAATTTTCCAGTATAGGTCCCGTTATCATACCCCACTTTACGATCGGTAATTACCTCCAGTACATTTCCTAAATGGTTCGATAATTCGTAGTACTTTAACTCTACTTCGCGATAAGTCTTATCGAATGATTCTTGTGTGATAGAAGTCCAAGATAATCCGATCCCTGTTTCAAGATTTGGCGCATTCGCTCCAGGCTGCTGGATTGTCGCGCTTACAAGGTTTTTCACTTGATTGTGAACCCCCAAACGAGAAGCTCCATAAAGCATGTGTTCTTGTAAGGTCAACACATCAGAAAATTCATTAGGATCGCTCCCTCCCACAACAGTTTGTACCTGACTACGTGAGTAGGTAGCCATTACGTTTCCTTGTGGATCGTATGAATAGTACGTGTACTGCATTTCTGAATTATCGTCGTTAAGATACACAATTTTGGCAATACGCATATCCATTGGATCGTAAACAAATTTCAAGTCGTTCTGATCCGAAGCAGATAAAAACTTGATTGCCTTCACCTTACCTGTAACCGTCCATTCAATACTTTCTATCTCAGCATCTAAATCAGCGATAAGTTGTCCAGAAGCATCATATGAATAATTATTTACAGACTGTCCATCAAGATCGTCATCGTAGATCGATGCATTGATAGCATTGTCTTTTACATAATCCAAGCGATTACTCTCGATAGGATTATTACCTGCAACGTCATCATATGCATATTCAAAGGCGTCCATTGCAAGATTTACAGGATCATCTCCATTCCGCGTCAATGTTTTTAGGTTACCATTTCCATCAAATGTGTAACTCGTTTGATAGGCACCGTCTTTATAGAGTGCTGTGACATTGCTAAACGTATTGGTTGCAACCGAATTTGCATCAAAGTAAACATTCATGTAGCGAATACGCTGCAATTGATCGTACTGGTATTTATTCAATAATACGTCTATCGGGGTCTCATCGAGCTTGCGCATTGCAGTGACCATATTGGAGATATTTCCATTGTACAAAGATGCGTATACACTCTGATTGGTATTCGTGGCTGAATTCGCGAAAGCAGTAGCGTTTTCAATAGATGCATAATCCTCGTCGTACCAATCACTCGCATTCTGGTCCGTCGAGGTAGTTCCATCCCCGAAATAGCCCAAACTGAATCCAAAGACATCCATACTTCCGTACACATTATCACCACTGTGTCCATCCAATCCCAAATCACGATCTTCGGATAGCGTGTTCGAATTTACTCCTTTGAGCCAACCCAAAAGATTATAAGCATAATCTGTTCCCTGAACCTTGTCTTCACCTACTTCCACACGCGCCAATGGGCCGTGTAAGTAATAGAAATATTTAGCATCCATTTCCCAGTTTTCGCCTGCATCACGACTTGTAAATGCCCGTATGAGACGATTGTTTGCGTCGTAATGGTATTGATGGCGGTATTCGTCCACAAATCCTTGTTGGTATATCACTTCATTGACGTTCCCTGAAATGAGATCGTAATCATATGCAACAATTTTATGCTCTTGCCCCAAAACGGCTAGGTGATAATTCGTAGAAACGCTTTCCGTCACATTCTTGTGCGGATCGTAACTGTACGAAATAACAGAAGTTACCTCTGTTCCAGAAATCACATCGCCACTCGCATCGTAATCTGCTTGTCGATGGAACACAGCGCCAATGGCATTTCTTAGGTTCTTTTGCTCCCCATCGTCAAATAGTGCTACTATGGTAGCATCAGTATATCCACTTTCGTAAAAGGTTTGCGTGTAATCCAAGACCTTGTCTGCTCCAATGACTGGATAGGTATTATCTTCTGTTTTCGTCGCAAGGTACGATAGAGCTGTGGATACCGTTGACAAATTTGTGCCGTCATACACTTCTCCCGCTTCTAGAATACGTCCAAGGTCGTCGTATTTCGTATAAGATGCTTTCTTCTCATCCGCTTGTCGCGCGTTTTGAGAGTAACGCACACGATACAAATCATCATGCACAAAATTGGATGTTCCACCATCCGGAGTGAATTGCGAAAGCAAAGTGTTCAATCCGTTATAGCGATAACGTGTTTCCATGCGATGCACTGGGTTGGTTGTTCCCGTCCAAGCGCCAGAAATGGCGTCGAATTCAGTGGCAGGAAGTATCTCTACTCCTTCTGGCGGTACCGTTTGCACCAGGTTGGATGCAAGATCGTAATAATACAAAGTGTATTGGTATTCGTCTAAGACATATTCCATGCTGAATTCTTCGTGTGCATTCATAACGCATGATTGCACTGTTTCCGCAAATTGAGCGTACAAACCATCCAAAAACTCGTTGTAAGCAATGGTTGCATTGATTGTTGCCTGACCGATAACCGCATTGACACAATCCGTTTGATAAACTGTTTCATCGATTGTTCCAATGATATCCCAATCCATGAGGTAAATGTTATCAAAATCACCAATTCCAAAACAACTCAATTCTGATATTAAATAAAGTGCTCTACCCCTTAACCGCTCCCATGGTAAATCCGGCAACTAACCGGTCCAGGAAAAGATTATAGACAAAACCGACAGGGATGGCTACGATGACGGCCGCGGCTAACAGCGACTGCC
>JBNKGN010000074.1:0-11622 GCA_050289845.1 Crocinitomicaceae bacterium
GAAAAAGCGTACGTTGGTATGCGAATATTGGATGGAGCGTGCCGAATGCAAGACATCTACATCGATGGAATCCCTTTCATGGACTACCTGAAGAAACATTAACAATAACGCATTTCAAGGAGCAAATTTCCGACGAAAATTTTACTTTTGCACAGATACAGAAGCACGATCATTTATGGGAAGAGCATTTGAATACCGAAGAGCAGCAAAAGAAAAACGTTGGGACAAGATGTCCAAACTGTTTCCGAAATTAGGAAAAGCCATTACAATGGCAGCGAAAGAAGGAGGTTCCGATCCGGATATGAACGCCACCTTGCGTACCGCGATTAAGAACGCCAAGGCACAAAACATGCCGAAGGATAATATTGACGCTGCGATAAAACGTGCAACTGCCAAGGACGCGGAAGCCTACACAGAAATCCTCTACGAAGGAAAAGGTCCACACGGTGTTTTGGTAATTGTCGAGTGTGCAACAGATCACCCAACCCGTACCGTTGCAAATGTAAAATCCTATTTCAATAAAGCAGGTGGAGGCGTTGTTCCGAATGGGTCCCTCGAATTTATGTTCAACAGAAAAGCCGTTTTTGAGTTTGAAAAAACAGAGGAAATGGATGTTGAAATGTTGGAGTTGGAGTTGATCGATGCTGGTTTGGAGGAAATTGAGGTGGCGGAAGATAAAGTGTTCGTTTATGGCGATTACACTGCGTTTGGCTCTCTTTCAGAAGCATTGGAAGCATTGGGGATTGATGTGGAGAAGTCCAATTTGGAACGCATCCCGACAGCACCTGTAGAATTCACGGAAGAGCAATTGGTCGATATCGAAAAGATGTTGGACAAAATTGAAGATGACGACGATATTCAACAAGTCTTTACCAATATTGCCTGATTTTACTCCAAAGTATAATAAAAAACGATTTTTCGAGTTCTTCTACTCAGAAGAACAATAAATTACGAATGAAAACGAAGGCGAAAATAGTAGTATTAATGATGGTTGTGGCTGCCCTTGTGATGGCATGTTCTACGGAAAAAAATACGTGGATCAATCGCAATTATCACAGTGTAACCGCACACTACAACGGCTATTACAACGCCAACGAACTCATCGATCAGGGGATCACATCTTACCGTGATTCCAGAGTAGAGAATTATTACGAAATTCTTCCAATTGATCCAGTTCCAGACGAGAAAGAAGTCCCTGGAATGTATCCTTCCATTGATACCGCGATTGTAAAGTGTAAAAAAGTGATCCTCAATCACAGCATGCCTAGCAATGATCGACCGGCCTTAAAAAAGGACGAGCACAACCGATGGATTGATGAAAATTGGACAACAATTGGCATCGCATCGTTTTATCGAAGAGATTATGAAGGAGCGATGAAAAGCTTCCGATTCGTGCGGAAATTTTACAGCAACGACCCGTCCTTGTACGTGGGAGAATTGTGGATGGCAAAAACCCACATTGCTATGGGGGAATTGACGGAAGCAAAGTTCAACCTCGACAATCTCGATAAAGCGATTATCGCCGAAGCAGAACGCTCGAAAGAAAAGCCCGCGAAGAAGTCAAAAATCCCAGGGAAAAAGAAAAAGTCCAAAAAGGATGAAATCGCTAAAGTTCCCAAAAGTATCCGCTTCGATTTGGAAAAAACGAAGGCACACCTGGCGCTTTTGAAAGACGAAAAAGAGAAAGCAATTGAATTTTTGGAGGCATCCCTGGAGCACGCACGATTCCATGACGACAAAGCCCGTGTGCATTTCATTCTCGGACAATTGTATGCTGAGAAAGGGGAAAACGCTAAAGCAGAAGAACATTTCACCCGAGTAGTGAAAAGCCGTGCGAAATTCGAAATGGCATTCAATGCGCGATTGAAGAGAGCGTTTTTGGGATCTGGGGATAAAGTGCAAAAGGACCTATCGAAGATGTTGAAAGATCCGAAAAATGCGGAATACAAGGATCAAATTTACTATGCCTTAGCGGAAATCGCTTTTAAGAATGGGGATGACGCACTAGCACTGCAACACTTGCATTCATCGGCATTTTATTCGACCAACAACAACCGTCAAAAAGGAATGGCGTACGAACGTCTTGGCGATTATAAATTCGGAAAACGCGAATATATATCAGCACAAAAGTATTATGATTCGTGCGCGCAAGTTATCAGTGACACGTATCCAAATGCAGAGGGGATTCGTGGAAAGGCACAAAATTTGGCCAAGTTGGTGGTTGCCGTAGAGTCCGCAAACCGTGAAGATAGTTTGCAACGCATTGCTGCAATGGACGAAGGACAGCGTGAGGATTTTATAAAGAATGAAATCAAACGAATCAAAGAAGCTGAAGCCGAACGCAAGCGTCGTGAGGAAGAGCGTCTCCGTGAATTGCAAGCAAATCAAAACACGTTTACGAACGACAATGGGAACGGTGCCAAATGGTATTGGAACAATGACAAAGCAAAAAGAGAAGGATACGAAGAATTTAAGCGTCTTTGGGGCGAGCGGGAAGACGAAGATAATTGGCGTCGATCTCAAAAGATTCCCGATGGGAATTTCAATGCGGTTGATCCTGAAAATCAAAATGTCGTAGATAGTATTTCAGTGCCGGAAGACACGTTGACATTGGAATACATGTTGGCCAATGTTCCATTGACGGATTCGATGATGGCAGTGTCGAATACCCGAATGATGAAAGCATATTTCGATGCAGGGAGAATTTACAACGAGCAGCTGAACGAACCTACGTATGCAAAGGGAATGTTTGAGTCTGCGTTGTCGAAAAACTTACAATCCGATCCTCACGACCTCTTAAGTGCTTTCCAGTTATACAAACTGACCGCAGAAAAAGACGTGGCGGAAGCAGAACAACACAAGCAGTACATTTTAACGAACTATCCCAATAGTGATTTTGCAAACTTCTTGAGAGATCCAGAGTATTTTATCAAGAAGAAGGAACGCGATGCCTTGGCTGTAGAAGAGTACGTGAAAGTTTTGGAGCGTTACGAGCGTCGTTTGTTTTATCCAGTAATGTCGAAAGCGGATCTTGTGATCAATGATGAAAAAGACAATATCTATCGCGCAAAATACATGTTGTTGAAAGCTATGTGTATGGGCGAGTTAGAGAAGGATAAAACAACCTTGTTGCCTGTATTGGAAATGTTGGTGACAGAATATCCGGAAACGGAAGAGGCAGAACGCGGTCGCGAAATGATTAACATTATTAGAAACGGGTATTCCGAAAACATTCCAGCCGATTTCTCATCAAAATCTGTGTACAAATTCAGCGAAAAAGGAAAGATGCGAATCATGATCATCCTTCCAGAGAAAATGAGTACTACAACGGCAGTCAATAGAATATCAAACTTCAACAAAGAATTTTTTGGTCTGGAGCCTCTGCAACTTGACACCAAACTTTTAGGACTGGAACAAAGCGTGATTACAGTGAAGGATTTTGACAATGAAATCAAAGCCTCGACGTACATTAATGCATTCAAGAACACCAAGAAACACTTACTCGATCTCGGCGAAGCAAAAATTTATATGATTTCGAAAGAAAATATGAGTACCTTATTCCAGCGATTGGATTTGGCGGAATTTGAGAAGTTTTACGAGGAATACTATTAGTTATGAAAAAGCGTGCAACAACATCCATGGATAGTCCCGACAGACTTAATGTCATCGTCGAAGGCTCCAAAGTTATCGGAGATATGGTTACAGAATCCAATTTGAGAATTGACGGTGTTGTGGAAGGGAATGTGCACGTTGCTTCAAAAGTTGTGATTGGTAAAACAGGGCGCATTCAAGGAAACCTGACGTGTGGTGCTGCAGATATTGAAGGAAATGTCGAAGGAATTTTGAAAATAGACGAATTGTTGGTGCTTCGTTCCTCTGCTGAAATCATAGGAGAGATTACCACCCGCAAATTTCAAATGGAAGAAGGTGCTATTTTTACAGGAAACTGTACGATGAGCAATCACAATTCAAGCAATGCGCCGAAAGTGGCACAGCCTGCAGAGGAAAACGTTGTTTATTAGAGTATCATGGCAGAGAAGGACAAAAAGAACCGAAAACGAACGAATCGGTTTTTAGCATTGTCCGGAATCGGATTCCAAATGGCCGTGACTGTCTTTTTATTCGCCTGGCTGGGAAAATGGTTGGACGCAAAATATCCTTCGGATAAAAAATGGTTTACCATCGGCTTAACATTATTCGCAGTAGCCATTTCGCTTTACAGTATTTTAAAACAAGTCAATCGATTGAACCAACAAGATGACGAAGATAATAAGTAGAGCGATTCTATACATTACCCTTGTACTTACCATACTCTTCATTGCACACTATTTTGTGGCTATTGGTTTTAACGACTACGCACTTCAAACCTTGTCTTTGACGTATGGATTCAATTTTGGAATCACGGTGGTGCTTCTTGTGGCTTTCCGAAGAATTATAAAAAAGAACCAAAAACAAGTGGGCTCGGCTTTCTTGTTGACAAGCATGATCAAATTCGTGCTCTTTTTTATCGTCATTTATCCCTTTGTAAAGGTAAGCGGAGGTCTGAAATCATTTGCATTCGGTGCATTTTTCATTCCCTATGCGGCCTGTGTGATTGCAGAAGTCTTGGTAACCATTCGGTTATTGAACGATTTGGACACGAAAAAGGACGTGTAACAAAATGTTTTCAACGACGGTTAAAGAAATACCAACAATACTTTTTCCTATTCTAATTTTATATGTACTTTTGCGGCGGATTTAAAGAATAACAAATCCTGAGTTATGCAGAAATTAGTGAGATTTTTACTCGTATTAGCGTTAGTTAGCCCAATCACCTTATTAGCGAACCCTCATGAAGAGGGTGGACATGGGCCGAAAAAGGAACTTACTCCAGATGAACAGCGTGCTGTAAATAAGGAGTATGTGAAACATCACACGAAGGATTCTCACGATTTCGGACTTTTCTCGAACGAATCGGAAGGAACACATTATGGATTCGCGCTTCCAGTGATTCTTTGGGATGATGGGTTGCATGTTTTCATGTCTTCTGCTTTTGATCATGGACACGAAGTGGTTAAGTCAGGTGATAAATACTACCGATTGGATTATCATGAAGGGAAGATTTATACCTGTGATGAACATGGAGAGGTAATCATGAAGCCGTTGAAAAACGAAAAAGGGGAGATTGTTGAGTATTTACCAGTAGCACCTTGGGATTTTTCGATCACGAAGAACGTATTCATGTTGATCATTATGTGTATTGTAATGATTTTGGTTTTCCGTGGTGTTGCTAAATCGTACCGCACAGGCTTGGCGCCAACAGGAGCAGCGAAATTCTTCGAGCCAATTATTTTGTTTATACGTGATGATATTGCTATTCCAAATATTGGAGAGAAAGACCACAAAAAATACATGGTGTATTTGTTGACGGTATTCTTCTTTATCTGGTTCTTGAACCTTGCGGGGATGACGCCATTTGGAATCAACGTAACAGGAAACATCGCGATCACTTGTGCATTGGCTTTGTTTACATTTTTCATTACAACATTTACGGCTAAGAAAACGTATTGGATGCACATCGTATGGATGCCTGGCGTTCCAGTACCGATGAAAATCATCTTGTTTCCAATTGAGTTGATCGGGATGTTTGTGAAGCCTTTCGCATTGATGATTCGTTTGTATGCGAACATGTTGGCGGGACACATTGTACTAGGAAGTTTGTTGGTAGTAGTATATTACTTCAGCAACGCAGGTGCTCAGGGAGCATTTGTTGGATTGACGTTCTTTTTGAACATAATAGAATTATTGGTGGCCTTGTTGCAAGCTTACATCTTTACGATGTTGACAGCGCTCTATTTTGGAGCAGCGGCAGAAGAGGCACATCATTAATAGTAAATAAGTATTTTTTTAACTCTAAATAAAAGTAAAATGGAATCAGTAGAATTGATAGCAGGTGCTATTAAGTTGATCGGAGCTGGATTGGTAGTAATCGGAGCAGGTGTAGGTATCGGACGTATCGGTGGATCTGCAATGGACGCTATCGCACGTCAGCCAGAAGCAACAAACAAAATTCAAACTGCCATGTTGATCGCTGCAGCACTTATCGAGGGTATCGGTTTCGCTGCATTGTTCGCGGTAGCTTAATTTTTTAAAAATACTCAGTGTTGTAACGGTTGGTTGCGACACTGAGTTATTAGAGTTACATTACATTTAGTCAAACTAAGAGACATGAAATTATTAGGAGAATTTTCGGTTGGTTTGTTTTTCTGGCAAACAATTTTATTCCTGGCCTTATTGTTCCTTTTGCGCAAATTCGCATGGAAGCCAATCTTGAACGCAGTTAATGAGCGTGAAGCAAAGATTAGCGACTCTTTGGAACTTGCTGAGAAAACAAAAGCGGAGATGGCTGCATTGCAAGCATCTAACGAAAACTTGTTGAAAGAAGCACGTGCTGAGCGTGACGGAATGATCAAAGATGCGAAAGAAACAGCATCCAAAATGGTCGCAGAAGCAAAAGAAAAAGCGAAAGAAGAAGGAAACAAAATGTTGGCTTCTGCTCGTGAATCAATCAATGCAGAGAAAGCAGCAGCAATTTCTGAATTAAAAACACAAGTAGCAGCATTTTCTATTGAGATCGCTGAGAAAATCGTTCGCGGTGAATTGGCTGCAGGCGACAAACAAAAAGCTTTGGCTGATAAATTGGCTGAGGACATTAACATGAACTAAGAGACATGAAGAGTACAAAAGTAGCAGCACGATACGCGAAAGCACTTCTTGAATTGGCCATTGAACAAAACAAGGTCGATTCAGTGTCTGGCGACATGCACTTTTTGCTTCAAACGAACAATGAAACGAGAGACTTCGAATTGATGCTCGAATCACCACTTGTGAAAGCCGATAAGAAAATCGCTATTTTCAAGTTGATATTTGAACAATTCGAGGAAATTTCCATGTCTTTCGTAGAGTTGATTACCAAAAACGGTCGTGAGGCATACTTGCCAACAATCGCAGAAGCGTTCGAAGCACAGGTAAAAGCATATAGAGGAATCGTTCCAATGACTTTAACGTCCGCAGTAGCGCTCGATCAGTCAACAAAGGATGCGATTCTTGCAAAAATTCAAGGTTCCGTAAATGGAACATTGGAAGTAACAGAAAACATCGATCCAGCGTTGATCGGTGGATTCGTGGTAAAAATGGGAGATACGCAAATTGATGCTTCTGTTTTAAGCCAATTTAATAATTTGAAACAACGTTTAACACGATAACTTGTAAGACAAAAGAAGATCGAGCGTAGTCGAGACCTGCTTTTGTCAGATAAAAACAACACAAGATGGCAGATGTAAAACCAGCAGAAGTTTCTGCAATATTGAGAGAGCAACTTTCAGGATTCCGTTCGGAAGCTGAATTGCAAGAAGTTGGTACTGTACTCCAAATTGGAGATGGTATCGCACGTATTTATGGACTTAAAGGTGTTCAATACGGTGAATTGATTGAGTTCGATGGTGGACTTCAAGGAATCGCATTGAACCTCGAAGAAGATAACGTAGGTGCCGTACTTCTTGGTCGTTCTACACAAGTTAAAGAAGGAGATACCGTAAAACGTCTTGGACGTATTGCTTCCGTTCAAGTTGGGGAAGGAATGGTTGGACGTGTTGTTGATACTTTGGGGAACCCAATCGACGGTAAAGGTCCAATCGAAGGTGAATTGTTCGAAATGCCAATCGAGCGTAAAGCACCAGGAGTTATCTTCCGTCAACCAGTAAACGAACCACTTCAAACAGGAATTAAAGCGGTTGATGCGATGATTCCAATTGGACGTGGACAACGTGAGTTGGTGATTGGTGACCGTCAAACAGGAAAAACAACTGTTTGTATCGATACGATCATTAACCAAAAAGAATTTTACGATAGAGGCGAGCCTGTTTACTGTATCTATGTTGCCATCGGGCAAAAAGGTTCTACAGTAGCGGGAATCGTTAAAAAATTAGAAGATGCAGGCGCAATGGCCTATACCGTTGTTGTTGCATCGAACGCGTCTGATCCTGCTCCAATGCAGTTCTACGCTCCAATGACAGGTGCCGCAATTGGTGAGTACTTCCGTGATACTGGTCGTCCAGGATTGATCGTTTTTGATGATTTGTCAAAACAAGCGGTTGCCTACCGTGAGGTATCGTTGCTTCTTCGTCGTCCTCCAGGACGCGAGGCATACCCAGGAGACGTTTTCTACCTTCACTCCCGTTTGCTAGAGCGTGCAGCGAAAGTAATTAACGACGACGCAATTGCAGCTCAAATGAACGACCTTCCAGAATCTTTGAAAGGAAAAGTGAAAGGAGGAGGATCGTTGACAGCACTTCCAATTATTGAAACACAAGCAGGAGACGTTTCTGCATATATCCCAACCAACGTAATTTCGATTACAGACGGTCAGATCTTCTTGGAAGGTGACTTGTTTAACTCGGGAATTCGTCCAGCGATTAACGTAGGTATCTCCGTTTCTCGTGTAGGTGGATCTGCGCAAATTAAATCCATGAAAAAGGTAGCAGGTACCTTGAAATTGGACCAAGCGCAATACCGTGAGTTGGAGGCCTTCGCGAAATTCGGTTCTGATTTGGATGCAGCGACAAAATCTGTATTGGATAAAGGAGCTCGTAACGTGGAGATCTTGAAGCAAATGGAAGGAGATCCTTACCCAGTTGAGAAGCAAATCGCGATCATCTACGTGGGAACAAAAGGATTGATTCAAAATGTACCAGTTGAAAAAGTGAAAGCTTTCGAAAGTGAGTACTTGGATTATTTGGATGCGAAACACCGCGATACTTTAGACGCGTTGAAAGCAGGTAAATATTCTGATGCTGAAACAGATGTTCTTGCGCAAGTAGCAAAAGAATTGGCAGCGAAATACTAAAAATAATGTTGGTAGGGAATAATGAAAAACAAACGTGATTCATTATTCCTTATTAATTATTCATAATTCTAAAAGATGGCGAATCTTAAAGAAATAAAAAACCGAATTACCTCCATTTCATCAACGATGCAAATTACATCTGCGATGAAAATGGTATCTGCTGCGAAATTGAAGCGTGCGCAGGATGCAATTACACAAATGCGTCCGTATGCTGAGAAATTGCAAGAGATTTTGGGAAATTTGAGCGGGACATTAGACCTTTCTGAAAACGCATACTCTCACCAACGTGAAGTGAAAAACGTATACATCGTTGCCATTACTTCTAATCGTGGATTGTGTGGTGGTTTCAACAACAACATTATCAAAAAGGTAAACCTTTTGTTGAACAATGAATACGCCAATACGAATGTAAAGGTGTTGAGCATTGGGAAAAAAGCGAACGATACGTTTAAAAGAAGCGAACGAAATCTTCGTCCTGAAGGATTGGGTGCAGCGGAAGATATGTTCAACGATCTTACATTTGATCGTTCTGCAGCCGTTGCTGAATTCTTGATGGATGAATTCGCAAAAGGAAATGTGGACAAGGTAGTTGTGATTTACAACAAATTTGTGAATGCTGCATCTCAAGAGGTGATGGCCGAGCAATTCTTGCCAATCCTTCCAACAGAAACGAATGGCGCTTCAAGTACAGGTGATTATATCTTTGAGCCATCGAAGTCTGAAATCGTGGAGGATTTAATCCCGAAATCATTGAAAATTCAATTGTTTAAAGGTTTGTTGGACTCAAATGCTTCTGAACATGGAGCACGAATGACAGCAATGCATAAAGCGACAGACAATGCGTCTGATTTGAAACGAGCATTGACCTTAGAGTACAATAAAGCACGTCAAGCAGCAATTACTAATGAAATTTTGGAAATTGTTGGTGGAGCTGAGGCCCTCAACAATTAGTCAGAATAAACTTTTATATGCAAACTCCCGCTTCGAAAGAGGTGGGAGTTTTTTTGTTTCTTTCCTCCCCCCTGCCCCCCTCCAAAGGGGGGGGACTCGAACTTACTGGCATTCCCCATATTGATAATACGAATACACTTCTCTCAAGGTTTTACGCAAATACATGAGGGAAGTCTTCCCCCTTTGGAGGGGGGCAGGGGGAGGATTTTCGCAAGCTCGCTTCTTAGTGTAAGTTTTCGGTCTTTCCTACGTTTAATCAAGCGTCAATAAACCAATTCGCATGAAATCTGTTTTTACCCTTCTCGTACTTTTGTTGAGTCTCGAAACGAACGCTCAATTGCCGGATGGCTCCCTTGCTCCAGATTTCACCTTAACGGATATAGTCGATAGCAATGCCTATACCTTATACGATTATCTCGATGCTGGTAAAACCGTATTTGTGGAGATTTTCGCGGCACATTGCCCCAGTTGTTGGGCTTATCATCAGTCAAATACTTTAAAGGATTTGTACACAACTTACGGCCCAAATGGAACGGATGAAGTAATGGTTTTCGCTCTGGAGTATGATGAGTACAATTTTTATGAGGCCTTTGTCGGTATCGGTTCGCCTTGGGTAACAGCAGGAAACTGGTTGGATGGAACACCATATCCCATTTTTCAAGTAGAAGGAACGGATCGGGCTGTTTTTGATGATTACAATGTTGCCTTCTATCCTATGGTCTACATGATTTGTCCAAACAAAGTAACCGCTTTGATGACAACTTCTCTAAACGCGACCCAGTTGTATGATAAGATATCCGATTGTTCTTTTTTGTCAATTGAAGAGGACGTTTTGGAAGGGAGAGTGTACGTTGATTATAATCAAAATATAATCGTGGAAGAAGCGCAAAGCGTGAATACCGTAGAAATTTTAAATCTCGAAGGACAAGTGGTCGCCTTTTATGACAATGTACATACGGAACCGATGTATGCGGGAAACCTACAATCAGGTGTGTATATAGCACGTTTGGTAGGAGATTCCGCTGTACAAGTGGTGCGATTTGTTAAGAATTGAGATTCTAACTAATTGGATACTAGCTTGAACTAGTACATTGTATTACTGTTCTTGGGGTCTTTCGGAATCTGTTGTATCGAATCCCAATGTTCGCAAATATTCCCTTCTGAGTCAAATCGGAAAAAGTCCATCGTTACGTACTGATCATTTTCAGGCCATGTTTGATGCGTATGAAGTGCCACGAGATCACCTTCAGCAATGCAACGAACAAATGCTATGGATTTGTCGGGAAACTCCTCTTGCATGCGCTCAAAATAAGAAATGAAGCCTTCAGTTCCGTCAGCCACGTGTGGATTGTGCTGAATGTACGTTGTCCCCACATACGTTTCGATCGCTTTTCTCGGATTACCTTCGTAGGCCATTTGATAAAAAGCAATGGCATTTTGTTTGTTCACGGATTGTTGCATATCTTGACTGTTCATCTTCCTAAAATAGAATAATAATGTGTTTGACGAACACGCTAAAGAAAGGTTTGAGCATGATTCTTGTACTCTTTTATGAATAAAGTTGATTAAAATGAAAAGAGTAGGCTACTTCTCTATAGGTTTTATGTCTTTCGGAAGTTGAATATTCAGATCTACTGTTACACGCGTTCGAGCTTTACAAAAGGCTCAGGCGGCAATTCCACAGTGATTTTATTTCCAATCTTCACTTCACCTCCCTCCAAAACAACGCCCATTATGCCTGCTTTCCGGATCAAGTTTCCTTCCTCATCTTTGTCCAAAACGGCTTG
>JBNKGN010000075.1:0-11580 GCA_050289845.1 Crocinitomicaceae bacterium
ACGGTTTCGCTTTCTGCGTATGCGCAGCCGTACAAAACGCTAAAGCCTTTTAAACCTTACAAATGGATGTTCGGATTGCATTGGTACGGTTTGGAAGACGACGGAAATAAATTCGGTGGGTTCTTAGACGTTCAGAACTCTTGGAATATCAAGCCGTTTCCTACGATGCTCACCATCGACCGTTATTTCGTGTACGGTTGGAGTGCGGAAGCTAGTTTAGGCTACGCGCAATACACGACGAACAAGTTGGTCAACGATACAACGGGCGTTTCAGGATTCAATTTTTCGTTTGATATTAACGCAAAATACAGCTTTTACAATCTCTATGCGCCTCGTGCTCGTTGGATTGACCCCTATCTCATCGCAGGAATCGGATTTACATACAGAAATGGCACGGGAGATCCTTACGTTCCGACGGTAAATTTAGGAGGCGGCGTGAATTTTTGGTTCATCAACTGGATGGGCGTTCGATTGTCTTCTACCGCAAAACTGGGTGTTTACCCCGATTTTTGGGACACGTATAATAACTACTTACAGTTTAATGCGGGATTGGTATTCCGAACGCCAGACAAAGCGACATACCAATATCCGAACAACAAGAAACAGCACAAGTGGACCAACAAACAGCCAAAGAAGTACAAGCAAAAAGGCGGACACTAGGAACTCGAAAAAAATAGAGAAACTCGGAAAATTGTGCTATTTTAAAGCATGAATTGGTGTCTTATTTTCCTTTCAATGCTACTTACGTCCAATGTTTTCAGCCAACATGAAACGGATTCAATACAATTTAATGTCACAGATTCCCTTGGACAGAAACAAGGTCATTGGGTAATTTATGGAGAAATGCACCCCGAAACAGGCTATCCTCCGAAAGGAAAAATTGAAGAAGGCACTTTTGTGAACAACCGTAAAGAGGGAGAATGGATCAAATATTACGAAGACGGCGTCACTCCTAAATTGAAAGGAGAATTTCACCTGAGTCGTCCGTGGGGCAGCTACGAAAAATACTACACCAGTGGGCAATTAAAAGAAAAATCGTGTTTCACTAAAGGTCGTTACTCCTGCGACTTATACAGATGGTATGAAAATGGTTGTTTGAAATATGTGAAGATTTATGACACCATAGCAGAATTGGAAATTACGTATATCTACGACGAAAATAATTGCAATGTGCCGCTAGATTCTGTGCGAACACCGTACCACCCAGACAACACCAACGGAAAAGTTACTTCCATTGTTGCGTGTAATTTCGGATCAATCACACCTCAAACCTCCAGAACGGTCTCTTTTGTTCAAGAATTTCCTGAATATTCAGACAGCGCGCTGTGCTCGTGTAATCCTAGTGGGGAACGGCAAAAATGCTATAATCCTGCCAATAACATCCTATTTCAAGGTACGTGTAGCGATGGGCGATTGAACGAAGGACGACTTTATTTCTATGATAGCGACGGGATTTTGTTACGTGTAGAAGTTTGGAAAGACGGCGTATTTTGTCGATTGGGGGAATTATAGTGTTGGGTCCACAATTAACAACTGACTTCCTAACGCATTGCTTCGAAAAAATGTACATTCATTCCATGCGCACACAAATTTTCATCTTGTTTTTGATTCTTCCGATAGTTGGGTGGACACAAGCTACTTTCAATAAACGTGGCGTGGTTATCGACGCTGAGACGAAGGATCCGCTCCCTTATGTTTCTATTTTTACGCTGCAACAACGGCACGGAACCCTTTCACGACAAGACGGTAGTTTTGAAATTTCAGACCTTCGTGCAGAAGATTCGGTGGTTTTTAATTTTACAGGGTATCAAAAGCAAACGATTTTGGCATCAGAGATTCCAGATACAATTCAACTGGAAACACCGACACAATTGATTGGAGCCGTAAGTGTTATTTCTAATAACTCAATTCTCTACGACATGTTAGCGCGTGCAAAACAGACGAAATCAACAGAACGCGTGAAAGCGAAAACCTACTTCGAACTCGAAACGTTTGAAAATGACCAACAATTGGAACTTTTCCAGGGATTTTACAACGGAGCTATTCATGGATATGATATAGAAGGCCTGGAATTAAAAGCCGCGAGATTCGGACTGAAACGCAATCGTGGACGTTATTTTATGTCACGTGAGTCATCGAAAGCGCTTTATTTACATCAACTTTTCGAGGCGACACCATTCTTTCCAACCAATCCACTGGAATTGAATCGGCGCCAAATGAAACGCGATTTTAACGTACACCTTGACCGCAAATACCGAGATGCGCAGCAAAACACCATTTACGTACTTCGTTTTTACCCAAAATGCGATGATGGTAAAGCTTTTTCAGGTCTTATTTGGATGGATTCTTTGCGCTGCGCTATTCAAAAAATCGAATTGACCGCTGACTCAGCTGTGGTGTATCCTTTCGAGGCTTTTTTCAAGCGAACTTCGTTGGATCATGTTCGCATGAAAATTGTAAAAAGCTACGAAACGGTAAACGGTCATCAACAACTCAAATCCGTTGATTTTGATTACTCCTTGCAGATCGATCGACCTATGTATGTGAGTTTGAACACCGATAACCAAGTACAATTCCTGGATACCGTTCCAAGAACAGCGAATTACGAAATCATCCCCGATTTTACCATCCAATCAAAAGCCATTCTTTTCGTATTCGATAGCGAAGCTCCCTTTATTTTACCGCGTTTTGACTTTCCTAAAGAAGGAATTGACGATTATCGAAAAATGGGAGCACTTGGTTCCACTACGGATTTTTGGTCCTGTTATACCGATTTCAAAATACCCAACAATTTGAGCCATGACTTGTTTCTGCAGCAAAAGGATGTCACCACAGATCTCGACTCCATTTATTTACGTGGAAACAGTGTCAATTTCGATCTTGGCTCCTACACGCCGTGGTCCGAAAAACGTGTCATCTTAAAAGAAAGCCCAAGTGAAATGGGTACCCCGACTCCGACCTTAGCTGCCTGGTCTTACTTATTGAAAGCTCAAATCCTTTTGGAAATCAACGACGAATGTGATTCGATGGCATATTCAACAACCGCTGTACTTGATGCCTACTCCAGTTACTACAATTTAGAAATCAACAACGTTGATCTTGCTTTTATCAATATTTATTTCGATTGGGTGGAATGCAAACGAAGGGAATTGGAGCAACTTCTTGAACAAATAGATTCCCCTTCTGCCCAAGAGTTAATCTCTGTGCACGAAGCCTTCTTGAAAAAAGTTGAAAAAGAAAGTACGCAATTCTTTAAAGAAGTCGATCGCGGAAGAAACCTCGACCATTTGAATTACTACAACAAGATAATTTCCAATCAATTAGGCATTAACAACATCGAATTATTCCAAGTAATGGAAACTACAGAGAAGGAATAACGATCCAATTCCCCATCACTTCTGTAGCTTCACGAACAATTCGCTTCCCTGTCGCGGTTCAAAAGAGTTGAAACAAGGCGTCATTTCGCAAATGGAAAATTGCTCGAAATAAGAGAGGTATTCTGATTTATTGCCCCCATACGGTGGTCCCCCTTCAAAATGCCGATCAAACATCACGCCTACCAATTTCCCTTTATCTGCTAGAAGCGAATACACATGATCTGCGTAGTGTTTCCGTAGGGACGGATCAATCGCGCAAAACATCGTTTGCTCAATAATTAGATCGTACGTTTGATGATGTTCGAAAAAGTCACCTACGTGCAAATGTGCTTTCGGAAAACCAGGACACCGTTCTTGAAGATTATTTAATGGATGTGCGGACAAGTCAATCACGTGAACATCGGAAAAGCCTTGTTTCCACAAATATTCAGCCTCATAACCGTTACCACAACCTGGAATCAGAATGCGCAAGGTTTTGTCCTCCAGTTGATCAAAATAAGCTTTCAGGGGCGGACTCACTTGTCCCAAATCCCACCCTGTTTGTGCATTGGTGTAGCGTTCTGACCAAAAAGATTCCGATAAATGTTCCGTCATAATTTCTGCGTCTTGTCGGTTTAAATTTCGTCGTCAAGATTGTCTTTCGACTTCGGTTTGTTTTTAAAATACATAACGATGACATAAATCACCCCTACAATAGCTCCGATAATTGCTCCTTGAATCATTTTTTTTCGAACAAGATAAAAAGAATTCGGTGTTTAGATTCCGTCTTGTTTTAGAATTCGTTCAGAGTACACACCTGTCGCGGCAATAATTGTAACGATGTACACGCCTTGAGGTAACTGATGGCAATCAATTCGATTCCCTGTCCCTTCAAGCATCAAGGTTCCGGCAACATCGCGAATTGTGTACGCAACGTCACCCGATGCTTCGATTTGTAACTGATTCACCACAGGATTGGGACTACACATCACTTTTTGATTCTGTTCCGAGATTCCCAAAACGTAGGGTTGCAACAAGGCGAGTCCATCCAAATCAAAACCTCCTGAAGGAAAAGCCGTTGGATACGGGTCGTTAATCATCCGTCCTTGCGAATCCATACTACCCCAATTGGGATCAATGCTTCCGACCACATCGACAATTCGAATGGAAGTGATGGCTGTGATGTCTAAACCTATTATCGTGTCCAACTCGCTCAAATCAAATGGTGTTCCGTAATTCGCACGGTATTTTCCCGCCAAATTATGAACGTATCCGCAATTAATAAAATCAAAATTGGTCATTTGAACATCCGTAGGGATTTCACTTAGCGCAGGAAAGCGGAAATAATTTTGATCGTCAGAACTTACTTCCACGAACGCCAATTCCAAATAGTGATCGGCAAAACCGTTCTCGAAAACGGCAAAATCTGGTCCTATCCCATCTGAAAATGGCACCGAAAAATAATAAGTGGCCACCCCACTATCGCCAAGAGAAACCACAGAAATACCATCGGCTGGTCCTTCCCCATCGGAACTGACGCCGTAATCCACTTCACCCAAAAACGGATTTGCGAGATCCAAATATCCGCGATCGAGCGACAGGTTATCAGCCCAATAGGTTATCAGGGATGAATCTTTATGGATAGCGGTAGAACCAAGGGCTCCAGGCTCAGGAGCAAACGATTGTCCCCAACCTAAAAATGGAATAAAAAGAAACAGCCATTTACTCATAGAACAGCATTTTAGATGGATTCAACCCCACAGCATAACTTCCTTGTGACACCCCAGACGCATTAAATTTCCGCACATATCCCGAATTCGTGTACCCCATCGCATCGGCGATATAAATGTTGTGATTGAAAGGGTTCACAGCAACAGTGTAGAGCGTATTTACTTGAGACAGATCAACAAAATTGGACAGATCGATCGTATGGGAAGAAAGATCAAATCTACTTACGGAAGTACTCGTGTAGATCAACATCGAGGTATTGTCAAAAGCGCACATACCCGAAATATCGAAGTTATAACTCCCTTCCAATTGGTTGGTATTTGCATTGAGACGTTTTAAGCGCGAAGGCACCGTGCCGTAATTTCCACGGGCAATGACATATATTTCTCCATTGTTAGCTGCGAACACGCCGCCAGGATTCATTCCGACTGTTACACGTGCTACTTCGGCATTTAATGTCAGATCGATTACAGAAACCGTGGAATCAACATTCGGGAAATTCAATCCTCCTGAATTCGCTACAAATAATTTGCCGTTGGATACCGCAATTCCTTCTGGATTTGCTCCGACGGGAATGCGCTGCGTTACTGTTAAACTTATCGTGTCAATGACATCTACAAATCCATCATAGCAAGTCACGTACACCTTTCCATTACTGAAAGCCAGTGAGCGCGGTTGTTTGGGTTGTCCATTTGCTTGCATTTCAATTTGTTGAATGGGCTTAAAATCGGTGGCATTCATTACTTCAATTGTCGAAGAAACATTCACGACCACATAAATTTTCCCTCCATAGCGTTGCATGTCATTTCCAGTATCGCCCAAACTCCGATTCGTGCGTGACTGGAAGAAATTATTATTTGTTGTAACTCCATTAAAATCAATCCAAGAAACACTCGAATTGTTGTGTTGAAACAAGCCCTCACAAAGCACCAACATCCCATTATCTAATGCATCACCTGGATCATTTACTACGGGCGTTTCAGGTTCTTTGCAGGCAAAAAAGAGCACTACAATGGGTAAAAACTTAATGTATTTCATACTTTACTGTAATTAAGAAATTGCGTCCTGGCATCGCATAAGAGCGAATAAATGCATAGGGCGTATTCCAACAATTTTTTAGGTTGAACTGTGCAGAAATCGTATCGGAATTTTTCAAATCGAAGCCGTAGCCGAACGTCACGTCAGACGTCCAATAACCTTTTAGAAAATTTTGCGGAATGTTTTGATTTAGTGCATATCTACTGGAAACCGCATTGTTGGAAAAACGGAAAACCAATTTCTTGAACGTGTATGCGAGATCAACGTTGGCTAAATGTTCTGGAGCATAAGCAATTTGATGACCAAATGTCAACGAATTTTCTCCTACATCCAACACTTTCTGATAGGTATAATTTCCTAGCAACTCGATCGTTCCTTTCCTAATTTTGCGTTTCAAACGTGTCGAAATAGCTGTTCCGTAGATTCGCGCATGTTCCACATTTTGCATGGACCAAACAAATAGGTTTTTCGTTGGAATGGCAACAATTTTATTGCTTACTTCATTAAAGAAGGCGCTTCCAATGAGTTCTAATTGCCACTTATTATAGTAATTAAAGGGAAGAAAACGCCCTTCTACATTGACTTGATGTGCAATTTCTGGTTTCAAATCTAAATTCCCTACCGATCCGAAGTAAAGCTCATTAAAGCTCGGCATGCGAAACGTTCTTTTGTACCAACCACTCAAAACTCCGTTGTATCCCCTGAATTGCCATTCAGCTTTGATAATTGGCGTCAATTGAAATTGCGTATTTACCACTGACGCTGCTTGCTGATCGTGTAAATACTGCCCCCCTAAATGGGCCGTAGTAGTGAAACGGTTCTTACGGTATTGTACGCCTGAAATCAAGTAGGTAGCAGCGCGAAAGGGATTTCCTAGCGCTTCTTGATTACTAGTAAGCAAGTCGATTTTTTGTTCCGCACCCCATTTAATCACCCATTTATTTTTCGAATATATTTCAGAGAACCCCATAGCGTATGAGCTATTGAGATACGTCTGTTCCAATTTTCCTTCAGCATTCAAATACGTGGGGTCCAAATATGTCAATCGGTTGATCGCTGCACTTGCATACACGCGTCCATTTTTATTGTTCTTTCCGAATTTAAAATCCGCCATCCAACGATGATCTTCCGTGGTTAAGCGTTCGTCGGCTGTTTCATTGTAAAAAACGACAGCGCCCGGCAATCCCTGAGAGATAGCCGAACCACGATAAAACGCATCGAATTTATTGCCATTTTCAAAGAGCTTGCCCAGCTTGGCACCGAAGTAGTAATCGCGGTAATCGTTATTTCTACGCATGTCAGCTACATCTGTGGTGCCGTTCTGATAGTGAAATGGATAATCTCCGCGTGCATCTCTAAACTTTCCGAAACCAGCGAGGTGCCAATTCTTGTTGTTCATTTCTCCACTGACAAAGCACTCTTTTCGATCAAACGAACCATAACGTCCCAAAACGGTAACTTTTGCGTCTTCTCTTCTATGTCGTAACATAAAAGAGTTTGCCACTAACTGACTTCCACTCAACTGCGCAGAAACGTTCGTCGTTTCATAAATAAATGGTGTAAAACGCACAGAAACATTTTCAACGCCCTCCGCTTGTAATTGACCAAGATTTACTTGCCCCGCTTGCGGATTGGATACTTCAAAACCATCCACTACCACGCTTGTATGCTGTCCACCCAAACCTCGAATGGACGCGGATTTCAAACCACCCAGCCCACCGTAGGATTTCATCGTTGCACCAGGCAATTTAGACAAGAGTTCTCCCATATCATCCGAGCCAAGCGCTTCAATTTCCTTTGGTCCCAGGGCAGGCTCAGAAGGAATCAATCGTATTATGTGCAGTGGGGATCGTACCTGGACAGAACTCAGTTGTTTCTGCTTGATAATTTTGATTGAATCTTCCTGAGACCAAAGGATCCCAGGAAAAATCAAACCAAAGAATAGGATATTTTTTTTCAGCGTATACATTATTGTACAATCAAACGGTTCGTATAGGAACCAGATGCATTTTGTACTTGAATTGCATAAATACCAGCAGGAAATGCGGAAAGTGATACCGTAGAAAGTTCGTGATGTTCCTGTTCCAAAACAACAGTCCCTTGTGATGAAATCACGCGAACGATCCCTTCCCCTCCGTCAATCGTTATAAAATCAGAAGCTGGATTCGGGTAGACCGACACTTTCGTTAAATCTTCCTCATCCATTCCAAAAGTGAAGTAGGTCTTCACATCATCAATCGCAAAATAAGCAGGCGTATAAAAGCCTCCACTTCCATCTTGATCAGACGACTCCAAGCGGAAACTAACAGTATGTGCGTTAATGTTCAACTGACTTAAATCGATTGTTTCCCAGGTATCGAGAATGTAATCTTGCGTGCTATCAGCGAAACGATAATCGGCCAAATAGAATTCCAAAGAATCTTTGTCCCCCGTCAATGATTCGCACAATACCCAAACTCGGAAATAGTCTTCTCCATTCGTACCATCAGGCGATCCAGCAGCATTCAATGGCGAACCAAATTGTTTCCCGAAAAAATCGCCATCTTTCATAGATAACGCCGCATACGTGGCATTGGTGATTTTAAACTCAGAAATTGCAGTAGTGCCTTCTACCCCAGCAATTGATCCTGAACCATAAAATACCGCGTATGCGTTGGAAGCTCCCGCACCTGCACCAGGGTAGGCACTGTATTGATTGCTCCATCCTGCCGTTGTGTTATCGGTAATAGTAGAAATTGAAAAGCCACTCCATATCCCTCCCCAGATGGTATCATAAACATTGGTTAAAGAAATCGTTTCGTTGTCGGAAAACACGAAATCTCCGTTGCCTGCAGATCCGTTGTCATACGATTCTGCGTTCAGCGGATGTGATTCGAAATCAAAAGTAGATTGTGCAGTAACAAGGTGCCCTACTGCAAGAGCAATGAAACAAGTGTAGATGTTCTTCATCGTTTGAAAAAATTAAAAAATTAAACGTTAAAGAATCAGTTAAAAAGAGGATATGGACCTATCCGTACGCGATAAGCACATAATTCCGACTTTAATCTGAAGTCTTCATTAAACGACCAGGGCAAGTATTCTGACTCGTACCGTATCGATTTCGCCTTCCCACAAATGCTTTGTTTGCAGTGACATATTGAAATCGACTTTAGGCACTTACAGCTGCAGATACAGTTCTGGATTTCCACCAGATTCCTTATTAATTCCGAACGTCGGAAACCAAAGTCACGGCAAATGTAGTACTTATTTCTGAAATGATGAAGGTCTTATTTTTTGACTTTCTCCAATTTGAGTGTGTATTGAAGCATGATGGATCGTGGTTGCTCAATTTTCAGTGGGCGCAGCGAATAAACTCTGTTAAAGATATTCGATCCAATAACAGCAATTTTATGGGTTTCGTTGAACTTATATGAAATCCGTGCGTCAAAGACCCAATTTCCAAATCGGTGTGATTGGAAAAAGTCGCGATAACGAATGTTCTGAATAAATGGCGGCGTCGTACTCGTTTCAAATTCGTCAATCACGCCATCGAGATTTAAAATCTTGCTGAAGTACTTGGCACTTGCTCCGATAGCAAATTTGTCCGCAATTGTCACTTCTACATCTCCTTTGACGTTATGAAGAAAACGGTATTTCAAAATTTGTCCTGTAGAATCGAGCGAGGTGGAATTGTAACTGTACTCTCTGCCAACACCGTCAATCGCGTATACGTAATCCGGCGACAACGTTTTCGGAACGATATAATTGTAGCCCGTAATAAACGTCATTTCAGCTTTTTCACCAAGTTTGGCTTTCCCAGAGAAGGACACATCGATTCCCAAAACGCGCGATTGTCCTGTATTCAAGAATTTAAATCCGAAAAGATTGGAAGGATTGGTTGGATCCGTTCCCCAAAAGCCGAACAGATATTCAATGGTGTTCTCATATTCTTGCCAAAAACCTGCGATATCGAGGTAGCCGTATAATTTTCCAAATTTCAATCCTTGCTTGATTCCGACTTCGGCATTCCAGCTACTCTCAGGCTTCAACTGTGGATTCGGAAACACACCAAAATTCCCAACACCAGTGCGAATGTAGCGCTCTGTAATTGTCGGGAAACGATAGCCCTGACCGTAAGAACCTCGTAAATACGTTTCCTGGTACAACTTGATGCTTGCTCCTGCTCTGAAAATTGGTTTTAATGCCGTAATAGAATCGTTCAACTGAAAGTATTCCATTCGTCCACCTCCCGATAAATTCAGTGTTTGTTTGATTTTCTTTTCCAGTTGTAAATACGCAGAGACATTTAACAGCTGATTTTCGGGACTTCCACCTCCGGCATACAAATTCGCATAGGAATTGGTAAAGGTTGAAGACATTCCACCGATGAAATCCAAATCGCCCAAATTGGTATAACTCTTTTTGAACATGTAATCGCCGTAATACACCTGGGATTGATTCGTTTGTCCTGCTGTCATTTGATTGTCGGTAATCAGAATGCGGCTTTTTAGACTGTGTTTACCGCTTGACTTGGTAAAAAAGTTAATGAAAGGATCGATGTTAAAAATAAATTGATCCTGCAAAAATACAGCTCCCGGATAACCCTGATACAAACCGGAAGTGTCATTTAACCATGCAAAAGTGAGATTTGATTGCGCCATCATTACGTTTCCGTTGACACCATAGTTCAAACCGCGATATTTTAACGATCGATGACGAATGTTGAAGTTGATCCGCGCTCTTTTTAGGGACATTTGTCGCTCCGTAAAATTCGAAACTGTATCAACAACGCCAGAATCAGCCACTGGAGGTCCCAAATAACCGTGATCGTAGTTAAGGTTTCCTCCAACGACAACATCCCAATTTTTAATAATTCTCGAATGCAGAAAGTTCGCTCCTGTAATTAATGGAAAATCCTGCCACCAATCCGCACCTTCAATTCCCGGTTTGGAGTAGAATCCTGAGTAGACATTTACTTTTGTTTTTGGAGTTGATGTAGGATAGGCTGTGCGTATATGAATCGATCCCGACAAGGCTGAACTTCCCGACAATACGGACGCTGCTCCTTTGGTAATTTCTACTTGATGAATATTCTCTACAGGAATAAACCCCCACTCTGGTCGCCCAGCATCTCCAGAAAGCATGGGCATATCGTCGACAATTACCGCCACTTTCGAGCCAACACCAAACGTAAAACCGCTTCCACCGCGAATTTGAGGTTCGCCATCAAGAATATTAAGTCCCGGTGTTTGATCCAATGCCGTTTCAATACTTCGTGTATTTTTGTTTTCAATCAATTCAGGCTTCAGGATTTCCAAAGAAACCGTCTGATCTTCTATAGGTTTGTCGAATTTCCCTACTTTCACCGTAACATCATCGAATTGCTTTACGGACATATCATTGAAAGATTTCAATACAATATCCCTTGCAATGGTTTTATTGGGTACAATGGTCACCATAAAAGTATCAGAAATCATTC
>JBNKGN010000076.1:0-11507 GCA_050289845.1 Crocinitomicaceae bacterium
ATCACATCAGACAATTCCAGTTTTTCTAGCTGAATTAATCGGGCGCAATGCGTACTGATTGTTCCGATAGACAATTGGCGTTCCCGGGCTACTTGTTCAATCGACATACCATCTTTTATCATGTCGCGCGTTGTATCATAGGTGGAAACTTTTTTCTTCTTTTTGGGTTTTTCCGTGTCTTTTGTCTGAAGATCGATCGTGATGGTGTCGAAGTCCAGCGTCGATTTGTTTGCCATCAACTCGTTTTTCACCAATTCGATTTTTGCCAGCTTGTAATTGCGGATTTCTGGGGAAGAAGTCACAGAATCATTTAGTAATCTGCCGTCGCGAACCGCTTCGAGAATGGCACGGGACTTTTTCAAACGAATAATCGTCTCTGTAATTGCTAAATCCAGGTCTTGCAGTTCTTCCGCATAGTTTTTAGTGCTTCTTTTCTGCTGTAATTCGGCAATTTTTTTCAGGTTGGAGTACAAGGTTCCATCAAGGATTTTGTAGAAGTAGTTGTAAGCGGCATCCACACGTTTGAAAGCGTGTTCGTAGTCTATGGGCAATTTTGAAAAGATCGTTGCCAACTCATTTCTGAATTTTCGTGATGTATCAATCGTTCCTGAAAGCAATTGCACTTGCTGGGTAATCCAAGAGCGATTTTTTCCTTTCTGAGATTTCGTTCCATGGTCTTTGTACGTTTTTTCGTGCGACTGCCACGCATTCACCATCTCGAGCCAATCATAGGCTTGGATCAGCATTTCGTAGACGTAAATCGCGGTCGATTGTTCGAGTTGATTGTCCAAAATAGCGGTAGTTACTTTGGTCGATGCGTAATCTTTCACTTGTGCGTCGGTGACCAAACCATTTTTTCGCATCGGCTGAAGCAGCACCAATCCTTCCAAAGAACGGAGTCGTGAAAGTGCCACGTAGGCCTGTCCAGGCGCAAAAACATTAGAAATATCGAGAATCGCCTTTTCGAAGGTCAATCCCTGACTTTTGTGGACCGTAATTGCCCATGCCAATCGCAAGGGATATTGCACGAAGGTTCCAAGTATTTCTTCTTCCATTTCGGAAGTGGCATCGTTGTACGTGTATTTGATGTTGTTCCACTCATACGTGTCGACAGTGATCGTCTTTTTTTCTTGCGGGAAGGTTACCTTAATCTCTTCACGATCCAAAGCTACAACGCGTCCCATTTTTCCATTGTAAAATGCTTTTTCTTGAGACGGATCATTTTTTACAAACATGACCTGCGCTCCGATTTTCAATTCCAGCGTTTCATCCAAAGGATACAAGTGCTCCGGAAAATTTCCAGTGATCTCTGCAGTGTATTTTCGACTGTTAGCGTCGAGTTTGTCCAGTGCTTTCCGGTTGATTGAATCCGCCTCTCGATTGTGCGTTGTGAGTGTGATGTATTCTTCTTCCTCCGGTGCGGTAAACTCTGGTTTAACAAAAGAATTTAGGGTGTCAATGTCGGCTTCTGTTACGGCATTGTTTCGCAGGTGATTCAAGATGTTAATAAATATGGGGTCGGCCTGACGATAGACTTTTTCCAATTCCACGTACAAAGGTGGTTGTTCAGCGATGACCTTCGAATGGAAGAAATACATTCCGTTGTAATATTTGTTGAGGTGCATCCATTCGTGTTGTTTCACGACTGGTGGGAGCTGCAATAAATCGCCAATAAACAAAACCTGAACGCCGCCATAAGGAGCATTGTTTTTGCGCACGTTTCGCAGTGTCCAATCCATGGCATCCAACAAATCTGCACGGAGCATGGAAACCTCATCAATGACCAATAATTCAAGATTTCGGAACAAGTTGCGACGCGTTGCGTTCATTCTAAAATGGTGCAATAAGGTCGATTTGCTTTCAATTTTCAACGAATCCGAAGCAGTTCCAGCTCCAAACTCTGGAATAAACGCCCCAAAAGGCAGTTGAAAAAAAGAGTGAATGGTAACGCCCCCGGCATTGAGCGCAGCAATTCCAGTCGGAGCAACAATAACCGTTTGCTTATGTGTGGTTTTTACAAGATGTCGGAGAAAGGTCGTTTTCCCTGTTCCTGCTTTTCCCGTAAGAAAAATGCACCGATTGGTTTGGTTAATGAATCGCTCCGTAAAATCAGCGATTTCGTTGTATTCAGTCGTCATAGATTCTTGCTCCATCATATTTAAGTTAGCAAAAAAGCGAATAATGACGCGAAAAAAAGAAATCTTTTCTCAGGGAATGATAATCCGGCGTGAGAGGGTTTCTTGCTGTGCTGTTTGAACGCAGACTTGATAGACTCCAGAGGACAAGTTTCCGAGAAATTCTGTTCCCTCAAATTTATCGGTTTGGTGAACAAGACAACCGATTGTATTGTAGATGTAAAGGGAGCCTTCTATTTTTTTTGAAGCGTGTAAAGAGTTGTTTTTTACGAAGAATTGAAGATCGAAAGTACAAGGTTTGGTGCTGATGATTTCAAAAAATTCGGTGCGGCCATCTAAGTCCGTTTGTGAGAGTTGGTAGTACGGTGCAACGTCGTTTTTTGGGAGGATCAATTGATAATTCGAGGAAATTCCCAAAGCGCCTTTTGCTGGAATTACGTCATACAGATGCCACTGATTTCCGTCTTCCGTTGCCCATAAGCTAAAATAGTCGTTCCTGTATTCACTCAGCGTTTTCCAATGCAACGAAGCTTGATTTTCGGAGCACCAATACTCAAAACTAGCGAGTTCAACAGGCAGGGTGTTGCAGGCAAATGAGATTACGTTTGAAGTATCAAAGCACGTACCTGTTCCAGCAACCACGAAGTAGTTTCCTTCGGTTCCCGTATCATACGTTTGATTGGTTTCCCCGGTAATCGGAGTACCAGAGAAGTACCATTGTATATTGTTCGCGGTATTAGACAGGGTGAGTGTCGCAGGAACGCAATTGTCGTTGGAGGTAATTTCGGGTGTTGGTTTTTCTGAAAATCCTGAAAAATAGCCTGCAAATCCAGCATCACCACTCGCACCGAACATTCCAGCGGCCATCGGTTCATCAGAGACAATGGAAACGTTGCCACTTAGCCCTGATTCCGAATAAGAAACCCAATCGCTTGTTCCCGTCACGGCATTTGGACTGGAGCTTGGCGGTGAACCATTAATGGTAACCGTAGCCCCCGTGCGAGTTAAAATAGTGATTCCGCCATTGTAGGAAGTGGAACCTATCATATCAATATCGGCGATGTTATCCACAGCGAGGGGCAGCAAACAATTGAGAGGAGGAATAAAATTGAGCCCAATGGTGCGTTTGTTTGTGCTTCCTGCCAGGAGTTGATAGATGTAGGCTGGCTGGCTGGTTTCAATCAACATATTGGCTTGGGCGGTGTAATAGGAGCTATCAACAACATAATATTCTCCCTGATTGATTGTTGCTATTGTCCCTCCTCCGTTAGTTCTGATGGTTGTTCCATCTACCGTGGCAATCACAATCACACGTTCTGTTTCCGCAAGTCCATTTCCTTTCAAAGTAATGTGTTGTTTTCCCAAACGTTCAACAGGAAGAGCCTGATCGAAGCAAATGTCGCGATTACCAGAGCCAACGACAGCGCCCCCCATTAGATTGCCGTTGTTCATTACGATGTCTTTGTTTGAAGTAACATGCGCACCCAACCATCCATCCATATTTTGAGTAACGACAAGATTCACAGCTTCCAACACATAACTTTCTCCAGCATTGAGATTCACCGTAAGCGTACTTGAAGTGATTCCAGCATTATTGCTTCCAAGACGGAACTTACATGCGGTATCGTACCCGTCTATCGTAATAGTGGTCCCATCTTCCATTGCCATAATTCCGAGTACCGCATTCATCGTATTTGTGCTGCCATATATAGGAATTCCGCCCCAATAAAAATTGGTTCCGCGCGCAATGCGTCCCTTGGCTGTGAGTGAACCGCCTTGTGCATTTGAGCGAATACGATAATTAGCATAGAAACGCTTTGTAGCGGTGAAAATCAATCCATTTTCGCGTTGTACGGAGCCCACCGAGTCTGCTTCCAGACACAAATAGTTGGTAGCGTTTGCAAGATCAATGCGATAAGGTGCGGATTTGGAAACGGAGTACGTTCCAACAAGGGTTCCAGTGCCGGTAGTAACGGTCACGACGAAGGGCGTTGTTTCAGGCGTTGAAAGGTAGACATAATGTTCGTATGCACCTGCGCTCGATCCAAAATCGGCGGCAGTGATGGGCGGAATCCAATGAATGCTGTCCAATTGACTGAACGCACAGAAATTCTGAAAAGCTGTGAAAAACAAAGCCATTCTCGTGAAAATGAGGACGGAAGTGAAGTGAGTTTTCATTGAACCATTGCAATCGCTAGTGCAAGTGCAAAGATTAAGGTAGAGCACACCTTCAATAAAAAAACACTGAATTTTCCAAACGTTGGGATTTGCCTACCGAACGGGCGCGAGGAATATTACCCTTTCACCAGATCAATCTTCGCATCTTCAGCGTCCACCAAGTCTGTGATCAAAGCGCTTGAATCCAACGACTCGAACAACACGTCATTCGCAAGCACTTCGTTACAAACATATTCCATATTTGCTCTGATGGCTTCCTGGATATTTTCGTTGGTGTCTACTTTCAGCAAAATGCGATCAGTGACATCCAAACCAGAATCCTTACGCAAGTTTTGAACACGATTAACCAACTCTCGGGCAATTCCTTCCGACTTCAATGTATCGGAGATCGTAACGTCGAGTGCCACAGTTAAATTTCCTTCGGAGCTTACCAACCAGCCTGGAATGTCTTGTGCGACAATTTCGAAATCGGTGATTTCTAAAGAAATCGATTCTCCGTTCACTTCTCCGTTCCAGCCATTATTTGCTTCGATGTTTGCAATATCTTCACCGGTCATTTGGTTCACCAACGCGGCGATCGCTTTCATCTGTTTTCCGTATTTCGGACCGATAGTTTTAAAGTTTGGTTTGATGCTTTTTACCAAAACGTCGTTGTCTTCAGCGAGCAATTCCAATTCCTTCACATTCACTTCTGATAAGATCAAATCTTTGACGTGCGTGATATTCGCTGCAAAAGCTTCGTTCAAAGCTGGCACCATGATTTTTTGCAAAGGCTGACGGACACGAATTTTTTCTTTTTTACGCAATCCTAATACCAAAGAAGAAGTGCGTTGCGCGATTTCCATTTGTGCTTCCAATTCGCTATTGATGAAAGATTCATTGGCTACAGGGAAGTCAGCGAGATGCACAGAGCTTACCGTATGTTTGTTTGAAACGGAATTCAAATCCTGGAACAATTGATCCATAAAGAATGGAGCAATCGGAGAACCAAGCAAAGCCACTGTTTCCAAACACGTGTACAAGGTCTGGTATGCGGATAATTTATCTTGTGCTCCAGCAGCATCGTCGGAGGACTGCTTCCAATAACGACGACGGCACAAACGCACGTACCAGTTGGAAAGTTGATCGCCAACAAAATCTTGAATCAAACGTCCCGCTTTTGTTGGTTCGTAAGCCGCGTATGCTTCATCAACTTCTTTGATTAATGTATTTAACTTCGACAGCACCCAACGGTCAATTTCTGGTCGGTCTTCGAGTGCCAAATCTGCTTCCGAATAATCGAAACCATCAATGTTGGCGTACAATGCGAAGAACGAATAGGTGTTGTAAAGTGTTCCAAAGAATTTGCGTTGCACTTCTGTGATGCCGTCCAAATCAAATTTAAGGTTGTCCCATGGTTGTGCGTTGGTGATCATATACCAGCGTGTAGCATCCGGACCATACGTATCCAATGTTGTAAATGGATCTACGGCATTTCCGAGGCGTTTGGACATTTTCTGCCCGTTTTTATCGAGTACCAAACCGTTAGAAACGACTGCTTTGTATGCAACCGAATCAAAAACCATTGTTCCAATCGCATGTAATGTATAGAACCAACCACGCGTTTGATCGACACCTTCAGCGATAAAATCTGCTGGGAATCCTTTGCGATCGTCAATCAACTCTTTGTTTTCGAATGGATAATGCCATTGCGCATACGGCATAGAACCCGAATCAAACCAAACGTCGATCAAGTCTGCCTCACGTTTCATCGGTTTTCCGGTTTGGGAAACCAAAGTGATATTGTCCATATAGTTTTTGTGCAAATCGATTTTTGCGTAGTTGTCTTTCGACATATTACCAACTTCGAATTGCGCTAACGGATTTGCTTCCATAACACCGGTTGCAACGGCTTTTTCGCATTCGCTTTTCAGTTGTTCCAAAGAGCCAATACACACGCGTTCATCGCCTTCTTCAGTTGACCAAATCGGAATCGGAATTCCCCAGTAACGTGAACGCGAAAGGTTCCAATCGTTGAGGTTTTCCAGCCATTTCCCGAAGCGACCTGTACCTGTGGATTCAGGTTTCCAGTTGATCGTGTTGTTCAATTCGGACATGCGTTCTTTTTTGGCAGTCGCTTTCACGAACCAGGAATCGAGTGGATAGTACAATACTGGTTTGTCTGTGCGCCAACAATGTGGATAGCTATGGACGTATTTTTCTACTTTAAACGCTCTGTTTTCGGTTTTTAATTTGATGGCGATTTCTACGTCGACACTTTTTTCGGGAACCTCGTTATCGTTGTAGTATTCGTTTTTCACGTATTTGCCAGCAAATTCTCCCATGTGATCGGTAAATCGCCCTTGCAAATCAACGAGTGGTACAGGATTTCCTGCAGCGTCCAAAACCAACATACCTGGCACACCAGCATCTGCGGCAACCTTTGCATCGTCTGCACCAAAAGTTGGAGCCGTGTGTACGATTCCCGTTCCGTCTTCCGTTGTTACGAAATCTCCAGGAATCACGCGATAGGCCTGATCAGCATTTTCATAAGGTTGTGCATACGGCAGAAGTTGCTCGTATTTCATTCCCACCAATTCGGATCCAAGGCATTCTCCAGCGACGAAATACGGG
Organism: Crocinitomicaceae bacterium; assembly: GCA_050289845.1. Taxonomy (GTDB): domain Bacteria; phylum Bacteroidota; class Bacteroidia; order Flavobacteriales_D; family Crocinitomicaceae; genus UBA4466. The sequence continues at coordinate 6,927 of JBNKGN010000076.1, forward strand.
ATTTTCTTATCTCCTGCAGTATATTCAGTAAGCGCATCGGCATTTTCGACGGCAAAGAAATTCTTGCTGAATTGATAACTCACAAGTTTTTTCGCCAAAATCACGTTGATAGGTTCAAACGTATATTGGTTGAACGTTTTCACGGCAACGTACTCGATTTTTGGTCCAACAGTTAATGCCGTGTTGGATGGCAGTGTCCAAGGTGTGGTCGTCCAGGCGAGGAAGAAAGTGCGGTTGATATCCTCCCCCTCAAGTCCCCCTCCAAAGGGGGAAGCAGATTGTCCTTCGGCTACTTTGAACTGCGCCACAACCGTTGTATCGGTCACATCGCGGTAACAACCCGGCTGATTCAATTCGTGCGTCGAAAGTCCTGTTCCTGCTTTTGGCGAGTAGGGCTGAATCGTATATCCTTTGTAGATCAACTCTTTGTTGTACAATTCCGACAACAACCACCAAACCGATTCCATGTATTTCGAATCGTAGGTGATGTAAGGGTCGTTCATATCAACCCAATAGCCCATTTGACGGGTGAGGTTGTTCCAAATGTCGGTATAACGCATCACGGCTTCGCGACAGGCTTTGTTGTAATCGTCGACGGAAATTTTTGTTCCAATGTCTTCTTTGGTGATGCCCAATTCTTTTTCAACGCCCAATTCGACCGGCAAACCGTGGGTATCCCAACCTGCTTTTCGTTTTACTTGAAAACCTTTAAGTGTTTTGTAGCGACAAAAAATATCCTTAATCGAACGACCCATGGCGTGGTGAATTCCAGGCAACCCATTTGCAGAGGGCGGTCCTTCAAAAAAGATAAAAGGTTCGTTTCCTTCGCGCGTTTCAATGGATTTTTGAAAGATGTTTTCTTTTTCCCATTGTTCGAGAACACGACTTGCGACGTTTGGCAAGTTCAAACCTTTGTACGTTGGATAATTTTGGCTCATTTCACTTAAAATTGAAGGTGCAAAGTTAGTGAAATGCAATGAAAACGCCGTTAAAATCAAGTACCTGACTGAATTAATATTCGAACTATCTTTGCGCCATGCGAATTGCAATAGTTGGAGGTGGTGCTGCTGGATTTTTTTCAGCGATTCAGGCAAAGGAAAATTTTCCCGATGCCGAGGTGGTCGTTTTGGAGAAATCACAGAAGGTTTTATCGAAAGTGAAAGTCTCTGGTGGCGGTCGTTGCAACGTTACAAATGGGTGTACGGACATCAAAGAACTTTCCGAAGCATATCCACGTGGAAGTAGAAAATTGCGCAAGGCATTCGGGACCTTCAATACGAAGCACACGATGGAGTGGTTCGAGTTGCGCGGTGTTCCATTGGTCATTCAGGACGACAATTGTGTATTTCCAAAGTCGCAAAACTCACAAAGTATTATCGATTGTTTTTTGAGTGAAGTGAAACGGCTTGGAATTAAAGTACACACGGGAAAAGGTGTTTCAGCACTTCAAAAAGAAGGGGAGAAGATTAGAGTAACGCTCGGTCCTGAGGCGGAGCAATTCGACAAGGTGATCGTAACCACAGGAGGTTCCCCAAAACGTTCGGGATTGCAGTGGTTGGAGGATTTAGGACACAAAATAGAAGATCCCGTTCCCTCCCTGTTCACCTTCAATATGCCTCAGGAAACGATTCGAGATTTGATGGGGGTAGTGGTGGAAAATCCAGCGGTGAGTATTCAGGGAACCAAGTTGAAATCAGATGGACCTTTGTTGATTACGCATTGGGGAATGAGTGGTCCCGCAATTTTGAAGTTATCGGCGTTTGGAGCACGAATTTTAAGCGAGAAAAATTACGAATTCAAAACGCAAGTCAACTGGGTGCATATTTCCAATTCCGAAGTGGTGTTGGGAGAATTGCGTTCAATTGTCAAAGAGCATCCCAATAAAATACTTGCTAATTTCCGACCGTACTTGCTTCCCGAACGTTTGTGGCATTACTTGATCGACCGTGCCGGTTTGTCGCGCCAATCGACTTGGAATCAATTGGGAAATAAGGCGATGAACAGGCTGGTAAATATTCTCACGAATGACGTCTACGATGTCAAAGGCAAAACCACGTTCAAAGAAGAGTTTGTCACCTGTGGTGGTGTCAGTTTGGAGTCGATTGACTTTAAAACGATGCAAAGTACGGTGGTTCCAGGACTCTATTTTGCGGGAGAAGTAATGGATATTGACGGGATTACGGGCGGTTACAATTTTCAAGCTGCGTGGACGACCGCTTATATTGCTGGGAAATTGCTGGGTTAAAATTCGACAATTTCGCACGGATTTTTTGGGAAATGTTTCATTGTTGCTTGTTTCCCTGAATCTAAATGCTGGAAAGCTATTTTAAAACCTTCCAGCATCCTGAATTATTTCAATTGAAATAGGTAAGCACTACGCGAAAGCCAACACTAGGATCTGCTTCCGTGAGTCCTGCGCGTGGATCCGCACTGTGGATTTTCAAAACTTCTGCTGAATCCGTCCAACTTCCGCCAGCGGTTCCAGCCACGCGTTTACCTTCTATCGAGTCGTAGACCATTTCAGCGGCATTTCCAGCCATACAGTACAAACCAAAATCATTGGGGTTGTACGAATCGACCTTTACCAAATCAAACCCTCCGTCGTCGGCGTAATTGCCCGTTTCTGGGAGGTGATTGGCCAAATAACAACCAGTTTCGTTGGTAATCGAGTCGCTTTCCCATGGATACACACGGGTATCTACACCTGAGTTTGCAGCATAGATCCATTCGGAACGGAACGGCAATCGAACGTCGTTAAAAGGAGCATCGCCGCGTTCGTTAGTGTACTTGTGGAGCTGTTGACTAAGCCATATGCAGTACATTTCAGCGCCTTCGCGACTGACATTTACAACGGGGTAATTGTCGTAGGCGTCGTTGGAAAAATAATTTTCTTCCATTGGTTTCATGCCATCCCCAAATTTTTCAGTCCATTTTTTCTGGTCGGGTTTTGCTTTTAAAAAGTCGTCTTTTCGATCTTGAATTAACAAGTCAAACAAAAACGTCTTGTATTCAATATTTGTTACCTCCTGTTTCTGAACAATAAAGGATTGAATGGACACCTGTTGCGAATCAATTTTGATGGTTCCGCTTGGCACAAAGGCGTATAGGTTTTTATCCATTTTAGCGAGTGATTTCACCATGTTCTTTTTGCGCTTTTCGTTGTACTTTATTTCGTCCGCTGTCAATTGGGGAAAATGATAAGGCTGTGGGTTTAATTTTCGATCTAAATTCGGAGACATTAACGGCGCGACGATTGGAATTAAAGCGTTGTCCAATTCTACGGTTAAAGCAAGTGTCGGGAGCACTTTTGGTAGTTGAACGTCTCTTTTTGTGTGGTACGATGCTGGTTTTTCTTTGCTCTTTTGAGGAGTTGATGGTGGGGACTCGACAAACTGTTGCTCCACTTTTGGAAGGGAATTCGTTGAAAGTTGTGCCTTCTTGGCATCTCCTGAAAGGAGTATTGAAGTGCCAATAACAGCACTGGTGATGATGATTGAAAACATAATGATCCATTTTTTAGTGAGTAAACCTGTTTTTACTGCGCTACTTGTTCCTGTCGTTGGAACAGAAGCTAAAAACAGTTGTTTTGTCGCGTCAAAAGAAGTGTGTACAGGTTCCTGAGCCGCTTTTGCAAATAATTCGCTGATAGAAATTTGTTCTTTCATAGTGCCGTACCTGTTTTGTGCTTTGATTCGAAAGTGAGAATCTGTTTGAGTCGATCCCTTCCTCGTTTTAAGCGTTGTTTAACTGCATTTTCCGAAACACCTTGGATTTCTGCGATTTCTTTAATGTTGAATCCAGATATTTCGAACAAAATCAAACATTCCCGCTGAGCGTCATTCAATAAAGCAAGCGCTTCGTGTAAGAAATGAATATCGGGATCCGTACCTACGTTCCCGCTATGGGTCCGTTGATCTTCGTCTCCAGTCAAATGCAATTCTTTCTTCTTTTGATGTTGATTGGACAAAATGCGAACGCTAATTCCGAAGAGAAAGGAAAGAAAAGCTTCTTTCGATCGCAACGTGTCGTATTTACTAAAAGCAACTAGAAGGGATTCGTTCATAAGATCACGATACTCCATATTCCCATACACGCGGGCCCTGCAGAACCTTTCGAACCGTTCATGAACCGGTTCATATAGTGCTAGAAATTCTTCTTGTTTGCTCATTCGTTTCAACGACGAAATTAGACGTTCTTGGAAAGTAAGTAGGACAACACGCAAAAAAGTGACAAACGTTTGAAAAAATCACATGTGTTACCGAATAAATACGATTCTTAACAGACGTTAATTTCGTAATTTTGCACAATAACTTGCAACCAAATTTGTTTAAACGACAGAAATGGAGTAAGTTTGATTTGTTTAACGATTATGAAAAAATATTCAACAGGACCGTATTTAGAGCGGATCAACATTCCATCCGATCTTCGCGAGCAATTCAGCGTGGATGATCTCCCTCATGTAGCGGACGATGTGCGTCAGTATATTGTTGATGTTATTTCAGAAATCGGAAATAGTCATTTTGGTGCTAGTCTGGGAGTGGTCGAACTCACAGTGGCACTGCATTATGTGTTCAATACACC
>JBNKGN010000077.1:0-11496 GCA_050289845.1 Crocinitomicaceae bacterium
TACCACTACGAGTTTCCCAATTAATACATTAGGGACAACAGTTGTTACATGGACGTTTGCGGATGCCTGCGGTAACTCAGCAACTCAAGATCAAATTGTGGAGATTGAAGCAATTGAGGATTCCGTAATGATGGCGAGCGATCAGATTACTTTTGTTGCTTACAATCAGAATTCAGGGGTTACTTATCAATGGATTGATTGTAATACAAATCAGCCGATCCCAGGTGCAACGAATCACAATTATACTCCAACTTACGGAAGCGATTTTGCAGTAATTGTTACTGAAGCTGGCTGTTCAGATACTTCGGACTGTTTTAATTCAACAGTTGGGTTGCATGAGTCACTTCTTGGTAAGATTGAGATTTATCCGAATCCGTCAACTGGAATCTTCACAATTGAATCAGGCGTGAAAATTCAGGGAGTTATAACGGTAACCAATATGCTTGGACAAGTGGTTCTTGAAGAAGGAGTTTCCAGTTCAACGCATTCACTAGACCTTTCGAAACACGAACCAGGGATCTATATGGTTCGATTAAAAACGGATGGAGTTGTTTACGAAGAAAAGCTGATCAAGCAGTAGCTCTCTAAATAAAGCTTATGACAGTGCTTCGGATATTAATATTCGGAGCACTGTTGCTTTATACACCTTGCTTTTATATGTGTTACGGATTATTTACAACAAAATTTGAGAGGATAACAACAACATAGCCAATGATCACAACAATTTGAAAAAATGTGATCAATTTATCGGTAAATTGAATGACATCATTATTCAAATTCCGTGTCAAACCAGCTGAATACGCAAAAAATTGAACTTCCTCAAACAAGCGGTTCTGTAAAAAACGTAAGTGAAAATTTTCATGCAGATGCTTTTACAGGAACTGTCACATACAGCCTCCCAATTCCTACCCCGACATCACGTTCTTTATCTCCTTCGTTGAATGTTTCGTATAGTTCTTCATCGGGTAATGGTCTGCTTGGAATAGGGTTTCAATTGTCCGAAGATGCGATAAGTATAAAAACAAACAGAGCTTTACCAAAATATGATGATTCGGACATCTATTCATGGAATGGCTCCGAACTCGTGTCTAAAAATGATAGCGAAAATGAGTTTCTCGAAAGACATCAATCGTCCTTTGCGAAAATTGAAAAACTGGGATCAGGAAAGGACGTTTATTGGAGAATTACGCATAATGACAATTCAATCAGTACGTATGGAGTAACTCCGGAGAGCAAAATCTTTAACCCAGAGAATCCAGAACATATTTTCAAATGGCTGATTGCTTCCACTGAAGATGCTGAAGGAAATAAAATCATCTATCAATACAATAAATTCAACGGTACAAATGCGTATTTGACCGCCGTTAAATACGGAAACTACGTTCTTCAGAAAGAAGAAGTTCCAGTTGATCATTTTGCTTATAAAATCGGGTTGGATTATGGTCAGTTCAGGTTTAAGGTTGAAAATTCACGGTTTTCAATTGAAGAGAAGCTGTCGGAACCAGATTGTCGAAAGGATGTTCTTTCCGATTATCGATCAGGTTTTTTGGTTAAAACGGAGTTTCTTCTCAAAAATGTATTCACGTTTCATAATTTCATAGATGATCCGAAAACTGGAGAGGAGTGCTTAACAGAGCGCGTTTCCTTTAGGTATGATGTTCCCGATTTTACAACAAATGAAGGAGTTACGAATCCTGTTTCCATGCTCAAGTCTGTAGTGAATGATGGGTTTATAATGCAAGAGAAAGACAGCTATTCTTTCAAGCAACTACCTGCTGTTGATCTGGATTTTTCCCGCTTTCCATCTGAGATCGATAAGTTGTCGTTTACGCCTATTAAAAATAGCGAAGATGAAATTATCAATCAACCCCTCAATCTGGTTGATTTTCACAGCGAAGGAATTGCGGGCGTATTATACCGTAACGCCGAAACACTTTACTACGACGAACCGTTAGGTGGGGGCATTTACCGACAACACGAACAGGCAATCACTGCTCCGAATGGATTTACCAACCCCGACTTACCGATGAATTTGGTGAATCTCGATGGAAACGGAAAGTTGCAGATTGAAGCAAGTGAGTCTCGGAAAAGTGGCTACTACCCGATGAAGGACAATGATAGCTGGGGAGATTTTATGCCTTTTGAGAATGAATTCGTGAACGATATTCCGTATCGGACGGAGAAAGTCGATGTCTCAGGTGATAGTCGTATGGATGATCTCGTAATCACTCCCAATACAATTTATTTCCGCCCTTCATTAGGAACAAAGGGAATGTCCAGTGAACTGAGCATAATTGAAAACACAACGGAGGTTGAAGCTATCAACAATGGGGCAATTTCTCCATTCATTTATTACGGTTTTGCCGATGTCTTTGGGGATGGACTTCAGCACAGAATTAAAGTTGAGGAACAACAAATAACGATTTGGCCGAATCTCGGATACGGAAAATTTGGAAAGAAAGAGGTGTTACGGGTTCCCGATTTAACAATTGACTCTGACGTAGACCTGAATGATCAGCTGCTTCTTGCCGATGTAAATGGTTCAGGAACGACGGATCTAGTCCTGATCCATTCGGAGAAAATTCAAGTGTTCTTTAACCAAAGTGGAAATGGTTTTTCGGCTCCCCTTGAATATCCTTTTGGAAATGGTTTGACGTGGACACGTTTTGATCGCGTACTGTTTCAAGACGTCGTAGGAAACGGAAAGCCCTGCATCAATCTGTCCAAAAATTCGCCGCACGTATACAACGATCAGTTTTGTGATACGGCACATTACTATTTCGAATTTTCACATTCAGAAGGCAACGAGCAACGAGCCGAGTTGTCCAACAAGGCTTTTCTGTTGAGTGCAACGAACAATAATATGGGTGTAGAAAATCAACTGTTCTACAAAAGCTCGCTCAAGGATTATTTGGCCGATCAACGTTCCGAGAATCCGTGGATCACTCAACTGCCATTTCCCGTAATGGTTTTGGATAGATCGACTGTTACAGATCACATAAGTGAGACAACCTATAGCGAACAATACCATTACCGCAACGGGTATTACGATCCTAATGAATACATGTTCACAGGCTTTGGCATGGTGCAACATATATCAACACCAAAGGAAATTGACAATGCGCCAACTGCGGCTCCATTGCTTACAAAACAGTGGTTTCATTTGGGAAATGGAACAGATGAAGAGGCCATAAATAAGGAATTCTTTCAAGGAGATATTGACGCTCCGAAACTACCACATCAGTTCGTTCCAGAAACGTGTAAGGACAAAGCGCAGGCGTTGTATGCACTTGTCGGGGCAGAACTGCATTCAGAGGTGTACGAAGCCGGAAATAGGGACTGTCCCTATACCGTCTCAGGCAGTTGTTATGAGGTTGTCGAAGTGCAGGATCCATCAGCACAAAAGAAAGGAGTTTACCGTATGTTCAACAGGGAAGAAATTGACCTGAACTATGAACAACGTTCCGACGACCCTCACGTGAGCCAGAGTTGTACCCTCGAAACGGATGTGTTCAATCATGTGCTGAAATCTTGCTCGTTGGTGTATCCACGAAGAACGCCGTTGATTCCTGAGCAAAATGAAATGCATTGTACGGCGTCAGAAGTCAAGCTTAAAAACCAGGATGCGCCCGACAAACCTAGAATAATAGGTGTGGAACTCGAAGCTAAAGGGTATGAAATTTTAGGGCTCATCCCTCCCCAAAAAATGTATTTCGCGTACGAGGAACTAAAAAATCAACTTATTGATGAAGGTGCGTTTGTAAATCCCATTGCCTATTCAGAGCAAACCGATGAAAGCGTTACTCAAAGCCGTTTGTTATCATGGGGCAAATCGTTCTACTGGAACAATGAAATGCAGGAAACGATTTGGGATGCTTCTGCTGATATTCCAGCAATTCTGCTACCACATCATTCGGCATCCATTGTTTTTGATGCAGAGAATAGCACCACAATTCTAGAGGATAAAGTACCGACGGAAGATCTCGAAAAAGCGGGATTTGTCTTCGATGCGCAAACAAATTACTGGTGGGCAAAATCGGATGTGTCGCATTTCCTCAAAACGAAAGAATCATTTTACGCGTTGAGCAAGGAAAGTTACGATTGGGCAGAGAAGAACGATTATCTGTACACGGAATCCGTTGTTGAATACGATCCGTACTACTTCTTTCCAATAGTGACAAAACACCGACTGAATGATGCCACATATTTCACGACGCGTGCCGAAATAGATTACCGAACATTAAGTCCATGGAGGGTTGAAGACCTGAATGGCAATCATTCGGAAGTGTTGACAGATGAATTGGGAATGGTGATTGCTACAGCGACCTACGAAAAGAACGGAACAGTTGACGATCAGGGAGATGCGCCTTTGGAACAGTTCACTCCGAAAACAATTGAAGATCTGAACGATCTGCTCGTGGACAATCCGTTGGATTATATTCAGCAGGCAGGAAGCTTTGTGTATTACGAGTTTGCACACTTCGATACGGCGAAACAACAGTGGAATCCCGCATTTTCTGCTTCGCTAACCAGAACCGCGTACAAACCGGAATCAAGTGAAGAAATTCAGCGAGCCGTGGCGTATAGTGATGGCTTTGGACGTATTATCGAAACGAAAGCCTTTGCGGGTGCTGGTGAAATGACTTTTGATCGATCCATCGAAGAGAATCGTTGGCTGGCCTCAGGGCGTGTGTTGTACAATGGAAAAGGAGAAGTCAGTAAGTCCTATCTCGGCTATTTTGCAGATTCATGGGAGTACAAGCGCGATTGGGAAGATACCGTTCAGCAGGAATTACCCAACCCAACCACGTTTATTTATGATGCTCCGGGTCGATTGATTCAAACCAATACACCCAAAGGATTTTTTACGCGTTCCTTAGTTCTCAATGCGTGGTCCACACAGCATTTTGATGAAAACGATACCTTGCTAGAATCACCGTATTATCAATCGAAAGCATGGGAGAACATTCCAGAAGAAACCGATGCGATCGAGAAAGCCAGCTTGTTTTACAACACACCTTCCACGGAAACAATGGATCCGCTGGGCAGACAAATTATTGCTGTCTCGGATAACCATTCAGGACGTGCACCAGAAGATCAGCCCATTGATTGGAATAAAAAGAGGTTAACCAGCGATGAAATCAATCCCAACGATCCTGATTTGCTCGTTACATGGCAATGTTTTGACATTCAGGGGCGCGTATTGAAACAAGCCGACGCCCGTTTTAATGCGGAGAATCAAACCGCAACGGAAGCAGAGAAGAAGTACAATTTTGTGCATTTCTACCCGATAGCAGGAGGAATGAGTCGCACATGGAGTTCAGATGCGGGGCTGTCGATTGGTTACAGCGACGTGCACGGAAATGCCATAACTGGGTGGGATGCCCTCGGTAGTGCACATACAATTTCGTACGACAATCTGCAACGCCCGATTTCTCAATCCACCAAAACACCGGAAGGATACACACCAAAAGTGGATCAAACAGTAGCAGTTACCGTTTACGGGGAAACAGTGGAAAACGCACAACAGAAAAATATGTTGGGACAGGTATACCAACAATTTGGTTCGGCTGGGTTTAGCGAGATTCCTGCGTACGCTTTTGATGAAACCCCCACCGAAAGCAATTTCCAGTACAATGATGATTATAAAAACGAAGCGAATTGGAATACCATTGACGCTGCGGCGAAAGAGCAACGGTTGGAACCAGAAGTTTTTCAAAGCAAAGCATCGGTAGATGCGATAGGTCGTCCGATCCGTCAAGTGCTTCCCGACAATTCTGTCATTGCCTGGAAATACGGCACAATGGGAAATTGCGTCGAGTCATCCATTGATGTTCAGGGAGCAGGAAATCCGCAAATTATTGTTGCAGGGAATACCTTGAATGCCAACGGACAATTGACCAAAATCAAATACGGAAGTGGGGCGCAAACATTGAAAAATTACGATCCCCTGACCTTGGAAATTGCGGGAATTAAAACACAGACTACAAAAGAATCCTCGTTGCAAGACTTGTCCTATTGGCACGATCCAACAGGATTGATCACCACCATGCAAAACAATCTGGCAGAAGTTGTTTTTAATGACAACGCACAAGTAGATCCGAACCACCAATATACCTACGATGCCATTTACCGACTGAAAGCATCGAGCGGACGGGCATTGCTCTCCATTGGAAACGGATCGGGATTAAAAAAGAACGCTGAGCGCATTCCGCTAAAAAAATACAGTGCTGGAAATTTGAAAGCTGTAGGCACTTATTCGGAGCAATTTCAGTACGACAAAAGCAACAATGTAACGCAAGTAAAGCGAACAGGAGTCACGCCGTTCACACGAAATTTCAACATTTCCCAAGCCAGTAATCGCGTAGAAAACTATACGCAAGGTGACACAACCACAGCGTTAAGCTACAATAACGCTGGATTCATGCTCTTCACCAACGGAAAAGGAAGTACCCCGCTGCAATGGAATACAAAGGGAAATATTGCCTCGGCAACGCTTGTCAGTCGTGAAGGGGACACTCCAAACGATACAGAATACTACGTATATGCCGGAGGTATTCGTGTACGAAAAGTGGTAGAACGATACGATGGAGCAGGAACCTTATTAAACAAAACGGACAAACGCTACTTCGGTGATTACCGCAGAACAGATACAAACCGAGCATCTAGCGGCGGCGAGAAGCGACACAGCATTACCGTTTCAGGAGTAGACAAACACGATTGCGTAGCACAATACACCTCATTTGAAAATCTGAAGGCCAATGAGATCATTTACCGCTTCCAACACGGCAACCATTTGAACTCCATTGGTCTTGAAACCAATCTGCAAGAGGAAATCATCAGTTACGAAGAGTACAGTGCTTTTGGGGATACGGTGTATAACTACAACCCGAAGAATTTAGACAGCACCAAGGAGTACCGTTACTCTGCACAGGAAAAAGACGAAAATACCGGGTTGTACTACTACGGCTACCGCTATTACACGCCTGCCTTGAACCGCTGGACCCGTCCCGACCCCGCTGGAACTATTGATGGCTTTAATTTGTATGCGTTTGTAGGCAATGAGCCGATCGGGAGGATTGATGTGATGGGGTTGGCATTTTCAATGGATAAAACCGAAGAAAAAGTAGTAAAAAAGACGGTAGCAAACTTCAAAGCTGAAACGGGTGGTAAATATGCACAAAAGTACAAATCGAGTATAGAAAGTGATACAAGAGTAACTGGAGACTCGTTTACCAAACACCAAAAGAATCAAGCATCTAGACTTAAGAAAGAAATAGCTAATCTTGATGTTTTAATTTTTCATCACACTGAAATTGACACTAAAGGTCCGAGAATCGATGAATTAGTGAGAGAAAAACAAAGATTAGATGAAGAAATCGGTAGGATAAAAGTCCCTACACACAGTGACTTTAGTAAAGCACTTAAAGTAGGAAAAGCTACCTACAACCCCAATAAAGCAGACAGAAGTGCATTCAATAAATTCATGGATCTTGTAAAGAGTACAAGGACTGCGACAAGGTATTCTTTTGATCTATCTGGTTGGCAAGGTCCTCACACGATGGCTCATGTTCTTGGGGTTGAAACAAGACGAAGAAATTTTCTTGAAATATTAAGCAGCAGAGCAATAACAACAAATGATGTTGATAATGAGTTTAGAGAATTCCTGATTCCTGATATTTCAAAGCATGAAGCTGTTAATGATGTTTCTACATATGGCACAGACACAACAACAAAAAAAGGTTCAGTAAAACTTAGTTATCATTCACATTTCAATGAAAAACTCAATGCTTTTAATACTGAAGCAAATATTGCAAAGAAAATTACCCTTGGACAAGAGCTTGCCGACCTTCACCCTTATGCTACTTCTTTAACTAAAGCAACAAAGGCGGATTCTGCTGGTAAAGGGGAAGGAACGTTAATAAAAAGATTAAAAGAAGACCCTAATGACACTAGCGCATTGTCAGGTTTAATTGATTTTCCTTCAAAGTATGCTAAACGGGGAAAATCAAATTTTACTAGTCAGGCAGAGATTTTTTTCAATGGGTGGTTGAATAGAAATTACGCTAAAAATACGCACAGATTGTGATGTATTTCTATCAGAAATTACAAAAGAGTTTTATGGAGTAAATATTTAAAAATGGTCAAAGGCACAGCCTTACCTCTATGAACTCTTTGAGAATGAAAATGATGTTATGAAAAAAACCAAAAACCAATCCCCAGCCTTCAACGAAGAAGTAAGCTATATGCGCTTATTTTCAGACACAGTATTCAACAACCTCACCTCTGCCTATACGCGAGACGGACAAGGTGCCTTTTTTGTTGCCTTGATGAACATTGTCACGGATGAAACTAAAATTGAAGTTCTTAAACCAATTGATCCACTTCTCCCCTCTTTGAAATTACAATTTCGTAGAAAAGACCTGTGGCAGTTGGAAATCACTCAAAAAAATGCCGATGAGGAGATACCTTACCTGGAAAAGGCTGTGGATATTATGTATAAGCAGTTTCATGATTTAAGTTTCGAAGAAAACTGGGAGAGTTTAGCAACGAACACCAAAATCAGTTTCATCCCTTATGCACGCCCAATACAACAAATCATCGCAGGTCTCAAGGCCTACTCAACTTCTTTGGAAAAATATGCGCCGCTTTTCGCTAAAGAGGGATACAACGATGTGCTAACTCGTTATGCAGCATTGGGTATCTCACAATACGAAGTGAATGTGCTTGTATCCGAAAGCGAACCTTCTGTGGTTGATCCTGTCATGTTTCTAATCAAAACAGGGCTTACGCACGAAGAAATGCTGGAGCTGATTTACAACGGAGAAGCACATTCCGATACCGAGGCACTTGGAAAACTGTTCATTAACGCGGATGATCCGGAAAAGCCCTTAAAATATGTCGCCGCTGTAGGTGTAGACTCCGCTAAGTTTGAATACCTGACAGCTTCACGCATGAAACGCATTCAGGATTTTCTGATTCTGGCTATTGGAACCGAATGGACGTACTCCGCACTAAATGCCGTACTCACCTCCGAAGGAATATGGAATGAAGCCATCGCTGAAGAAACGGAAGTAGCACGAATCGTAAGAATTACCGATAACCTCTCCCGCTTGGCGAAATTGAGCTACATGAGTCAAATGCTCGACATCGCACCGGAAAAGATTCAAATTCTGGGAGAAGCACAAAATAGCCTGCATGGAATCACGAACGTTCCGTATCAGCAAAACACCATTTCCTCTGAGCAACCCCAGAAAGATGAGGTTATTATTGATGGTTTGTATTCGGCTGAGGGGATCGCAGCTATTACACCGGAACAACTTAAAAATCCAGAACAATCCCAACGCAATGTGGTGCTTCCAGTGGTCAACAAACTTGGCATCACACTGAGTGATCTCGATACCTATCTAGAATTTTTCAGCATCCAACAACTGGGAATCGATGAACTCTTTGATCTGGTACACTTCAGTCAAAAACTGAACGAAAACGGTATGAAACTTCGAGCGTTTATCACGATTCTCATTGCCGTGCAACAGTACGACATCCTCGCTGAAAAGTTTGCGGACTGGTTAAAAAACACCCGTCAAAAACTGGATGCTACGGAGCAATCCTATCAACAAGGGAATGAAGAACATAACGAACATTTGCAACAACTGCTTTTTGAACAGTGGACGCACGAACTGGCAGTGTATTGGGGCGATAAGAATACGAGTGTCTATAATATCTTTTTGGGAATAAGTCAACAACTGAACCGAAACAAAACGGCTGAAGAACCCAATGGAATTTCCCAACTGAATGCGTTTATTAGAGACTCGGAAAGCGACAAGCACTACGACTTCTTTAAATCAACGTATTCGTTTGTTTCATTGGTCAACCATTTGTCCATGGATGATGCTTCAGTACAGTACGTTGGAAACTTTTTGGTACGTCTGGATGCAGAGAATTGGACCGTTCAGGATTTTGAAAAAGAGGATGTACAAACCATTTTACAATTCAACCACCTGTATAAGCAAGTGGATTCTTCGCAACGGGCCGACTTTATAATAGATTTTTCTGCTGAATCTTTCAAAAAAGAAGACCTTCTGACTTTAATTGAGAAAAACACCCATTGGCCCAAAGAGAGTACGGCAGAACTCTTGAATAGTTGGGAAGTAGCTGACGAGGGCAATTCCCTGGTAGCTGTAATTTCCTGGCTCGAAAAATTATCGTATTGCTTCTCTGTGGCGGATGCAACGACGCTGGATGCAAAAGACTTGCTGAATTACCTGAATGCATTGCAATCCGAAAGTTGGGAATCGCTTACCGAATTGGCAGATGCATTTATTGCCAGCATCAAAGCGAAGGAGGATGTGGCTATTCTTACGAAATATAGGGAGACTTATGGCGAGCAATTGGAAAAAGACAGAGATCGACTAGTACCTACAACGCTAGATTATCTTCATGGTTTATACGGAGACATTGCTACACCCGATCATCTCTCCCATTATTTGTTAATCGACGTGGAAATGTCGGGAATCATGAACATTACCCCGTTGAGAGAAGCTACGGACGCGGTTCAAACCTACCTCATGCGTTGCAAAAGCGGACAAGAGAAAGTGGATTTGGAAAAACTAAAAACCATTACTCCTTCTGAGTGGGAATGGATTCCGAATTTCCGCATCTGGCAAGCCGAACAGAATTTGCGGGAGTACCCTGAGAATTACTTGCAATCAACCGTTCGAACTACGGCAACCGATCAGTTCAAAAAGCTCTTGAATACCATTCAAAAGGACGAGTTAACCGAAGAATTGGCGAAAGATGGCATCCTGAATTATGTCGATGCATGGTACAACCTTGAAAATGCAGAAATTGTAGATGTAAGTGCATACATTACACACTCCGCCTATTTCGACAAAGAAGTGGAAACCATCTTCTTTATTTCCCGATCACAGGTTGTGGAAGGAACGTTCTACTACTGCTGGCGCGACACCGATCCTGATACGCAGGAAGTGCATTGGACTCCATGGCAGCAGATCAATCAAAAAATCAATACGGAAACCGTTTCGGGAGTTTATGCATTTAACCGCTTTAATGTTTTTTGGAGTGAACAGAGCAGTAAAAAAAAGGCTGACACTTCCGAATCAAATACAGACGAATACGAACACTTCGTCACAATTAGGGGAATTTATCAAAATTTAGATGGTTCATGGATAGCTCCAAAAAATATTGAACATTTTGATATCACAAAACTAGAGGCGTATTGGAAAAAGGTTGGTTTATGTGTTACTCAAAATAAGTTGGGAGAAACGTTTATCGTACTTTTTATTGGGAACGCTCAAATAACTAAGATTACAAAAGCCTTTTTTCTTCTTCAAAGTTTAAATCAAAAAAAAATCGGATCTGATGAGTCAATCACGTTTGAAGAAGTGTCCTCTAGTTACGCAAACAGACCAAAATTGTCCGAACAGGGAACAATAAAAACAAGCTATACTACCTATAAGAGCTTTCTTCTTGATG
>JBNKGN010000078.1:0-6606 GCA_050289845.1 Crocinitomicaceae bacterium
ATGCGTGTTCGTTATTCAGACGTACCAGTAATCGTAGCACCGCACAACCTCGCCCTTGGTGGAGGCTGTGAACTCTCCATGCACGCAGACAAAGTAATCGCACATGCAGAACTGTACATCGGACTCGTAGAATTCGGTGTTGGATTGATCCCAGGAGGCGGCGGAACCAAAGAATTCGCCAAAAGACTTTCAGAAGAATTGCACGCGGGAGACATTAAAATCAACCGAATGCGTGATCGCTTCCTAACGATTGGACAGGCAAAAGTGGCGACATCTGCCTACGAAGCTTTCGATCTGGGATACTTGAGAGAAGGTACGGACGAAGTTATCGTAAGCCGTGAATTGCAATTAACCCGAGCGAAACAAGCCTGTCTTCAACTGATCGACAAAGGCTACGTTAGCCCGAAACGCGAGAAATCTGTGACTGTAATGGGACAGGAAGGACTTGGGATTGTTTATGTCGGTGCAAACTCAATGCTCTCTGGAAATTATATGTCCGAACACGATCGTGTGATTTCTGAAAAGTTAGGCTTCGTTTTATGCGGAGGTGACCTATCCGAAAACACTGTTGTATCCGAACAATACCTACTCGATTTAGAACGAAAAGCATTCGTCGAATTGTGTATGGAGCGCAAAACATTGGAACGCTTAGAAAGCATTGTAAAAACTGGAAAAATTTTAAGAAACTAATTATGGGAAGAGCATATATCGTAACCGGATACCGAACTGCCGTTGGAAAAGCGGGCAAAGGAGGATTTCGTTTTTACCGCCCGGATGACCTTGCCGCGGATGTCATTAGACACATAATGAAACAAGTGCCGCAATTGGACAAGGAGCGCATTGACGATGTCATCGTTGGAAACGCAACTCCCGAGGCAGAACAAGGATTAAATGTGGGAAGAATGATCTCATTGATGGGACTGGACACTGTCAAAGTTCCGGGAATGACCGTCAATCGCTATTGTTCATCAGGATTGGAAACGATCGCCATCGCCACAGCTAAAATTGAAGCAGGAATGGCCGACTGTATCATCGCGGGAGGCGTAGAATCCATGTCTGTAATGGCTATGGGAGGATGGCGCATTGTGCCAAACCCGAAAGTAGGAAAAGAAAATCCGAATTGGTACTGGGGAATGGGATTGACCGCGGAAGCAGTTGCCAAAGAATATGGAGTTTCCAGAGAGGAACAGGATGCTTTTGCAGTTCATTCCCACGCGAAAGCAATCGCAGCAATTGCATCAGGACGCTTTAAGGACGACATCGTTCCTGTGGAAGTAGAGCACATTTTCTTAGACGAAAACGAAAAAAGACAATCAAAAAAATACATCGTAGACACGGATGAAGGTCCAAGAGCAAGTTCTGTCGAAGGATTGGCGCGCTTAAAACCTGTGTTCGCTGCTGGCGGTTCTGTTACAGCTGGAAATTCATCTCAAACTTCTGATGGTGCAGCTTTTTGCCTGGTAATGTCAGAGAAAATGGTTAACGAATTGGGCCTACAACCAGTTGCGCGACTTGCATCGTACAGCGTGGTTGGTGTGGAGCCACGAATTATGGGGATCGGACCTGTTGATGCCATTCCAAAAGCAATCAAAGCGGCCGGAAAATCGCTCAACGACATCGGCTTATTCGAATTGAACGAGGCATTTGCATCCCAGTCGTTGGCGGTAATTCGAGAAGCAGGCTTGAATCCCGATATCGTGAACGTCAACGGAGGAGCCATTGCACTTGGACATCCTTTGGGTTGTACAGGAGCAAAATTGACGGTTCAAATGATGAACGAATTGCGCAAACGAAATGAAAAATACGGCGTTGTTACCATGTGTATCGGTACAGGTCAAGGTGCAGCAGGTGTAATCGAATTGCTTTAATGGACATTCAAAAACTACTCGCGAATAGCGGGCACGAACACATTCTTGAACTCCAGCAGGAAACGGTCAGCGCTTTTAAGGAAGGGAATCACCTTTCGGTTATGGCACAGACGGGATCTGGAAAAACCCTTGCCTTTCTATTGGCTTCGGCGCAACATCTTGACACCCATTCGAAAGAGGTTCAACTTCTAGTCCTCGTTCCTACAAGAGAATTGGCAATGCAGGTGCGAGACGTCTTTAGTTCGATGAATACCGGATTAAAATCTACCGTATGTTACGGTGGTCACGCTATGAAAGATGAGCGCAACGCCCTGATTGAAACACCTGCGGTTGTCATCGGAACACCAGGACGAATATTGGACCATCTCCACCGCGAACATTTAGATCTAAGCGCATGTAAAATGATCGTTATCGATGAGTTTGACAAATGCCTGGAATATGGTTTCGAGAACGATATGGGGGAAATTCGATCGTTTATGCCACGTCAATTGAAATCGATTTACGTTTCCGCAACCGAAATGAAGGAATTGCCCTATGCGTGGAAAGTACCACAGTTACACTCATTGAAATTCGGTGAAGTAGAGACGGTGGCACACCTAAATCAATATTCGGTAAAAGCACCTTCTGATATTTTCAATACCGTTTACGAATGCCTTTGCAGCTTTGGAAACGAACAATCAATCGTCTTTTGCAACTACCGAGAAGTGGTGGATGATGTGGTCGACCGATTACAGGAATTGGGCATCTTTTGCGAAGGTTATCACGGCGGGATGAATCAATCCGAACGGGAAAAAGCCTTGATCAAATTTTCAAATCGAAGCGTGCGCACACTTGTATGTACGGATCTTGGTTCCAGAGGACTGGACATTGAAGATGTTGAACACGTGATCCATTATCAATTCCCTGGAAGCGAAGCAGCATTCATTCATAGAAATGGACGAACGGCCCGCGCTGAAAAAACAGGAAGTGCTTATATCATTGCAAGCGAGACACAACAATTGCCTGAACACATCACGCTGCCTGAAGAAGAATTTCGTCCGCATTCGAAGCGAGCACCAGAGCCACCCGATTGGATCACCCTCTTTTTCAATGCAGGAAAGAAAGAGAAAATTCGAAAAATGGACATTGTTGGGTTTCTTTCGGCAAAAGGACAATTGAAGCAAGATCAAATTGGTAAAATCGCCTTGTTGGATCATTTCACTTACACCGCCATAAAACGCGACTTGTACGGGAAAACGATGAAAAATATTGAAAAAGAAAAGATCAAAGGAAAAAAGGTGTTCGTGCAGAAAGCGAAATAAACGTTAATTTTTTACTTATGCACGCATAATATATAATTCATTTTTGTATTTTAGTAGCACCCCTAATTCAAAAGAAAAATGGAAGACAATAGCAAACCAATCAAAGGAGGAGAATTTCTGATCCGAACAACGGCTCCCTCCGACATTTTTATCCCAGAAAACTGGACTGAAGAACAACGCATGATCGCACAAATGTGTGATGATTTCATTGCAAATGAAGTTATTCCGCACCTCGATCGCATCGAGAAAATGGAAGATGGCTTAATGCCCTCGATCATGGAAAAAGCGGGAGAACTTGGACTTTTAGGAATGTCCGTTCCTGAGGATTTAGGTGGATTGGGTGTTGATTTTAAAACCAGTTTGCTCGCCACAGAACATTTGGCCCACGGCTACTCATTTTCTGTGGCATATGGTGCTCATACGGGAATTGGAACGCTTCCTCTTCTCTATTACGGAACCGAAGCGCAAAAACAAAAATACATTCCAAAATTGGCATCTGGTGAGTGGAAAGCTGCGTACTGTTTGACAGAACCTGGATCGGGATCAGATGCAAACTCGGGAAAAACCAAAGCGGTACTTTCGGATGACGGTAGTTACTACACCTTGAATGGGCAAAAAATGTGGATCACCAATGCAGGTTTTGCCAACATGTTTACCGTTTTTGCCAAAATCGACGATGATGATAAACTAACTGCTTTTCTCGTAGAAGCAGACAGCGAAGGTATTAGTTTGAATCCCGAAGAAAAGAAGATGGGAATCAAAGGCTCCTCTACCCGTCAGGTGTTCTTCAATAATGTGAAAGTTCCTGCTGAGAATATGCTTTCAGAGCGTCAAAATGGATTTAAAATCGCCTTGAACATTTTGAATATCGGTCGTATTAAATTGGCTGCTGGAGTCATGGGAGGAGCAAAACAATCAACCACAGATTCCGTGCGGTACGCCAATGAACGCGAACAGTTTGGACGCACTATCTCAAAATATGGCGCCATCCGTTACAAACTCGCAGAACAAGCCATTCGTACGTTTGCTGTTGAATCTGCCACCTATCGAGCTGGACAGAACATTGATGACGCAATTAAAAGCTATGTCGATGGAGGCATGTCAAAAGGTGAAGCTACATTGAAAGGAATTGAAGATTTTGCCCCAGAATGTGCCATTCTAAAAGTTGCCGGATCAGAAGCGCTGGATTACGTCGTGGACGAAGCCGTTCAAATTTTTGGAGGAATGGGATATTCGGCGGAATCAACCGTAGAACGGGCGTATCGCGACGCTCGCATCAACCGCATCTTCGAGGGAACAAACGAAATCAATCGATTGTTAACAGTGGATATGGTTCTGAAACGCGCGATGAAAGGCGAATTAGATCTTATGGGACCTGCAATGAAAGTCGCTAATGAATTGATGAGTATTCCTGAGATGTCCGAACCTGCAGAAGGCGTTCTGGCGCAAGAATTCGCGATGTTGGAAGGGTTCAAAAAATCCATTCTAATGGTCGCTGGATCTGCTGTTCAAAAGTTGATGCAAACGATGGCGAAAGAACAAGAAGTTTTGATGAATATTGCTGACATGTCCATCGAAACATATTTGGCGGAATCCACTTTACTGCGTGTCCAACAAATGATTGACACGAAAGGAGAAGCCGCAAGTAAAGCACAAATTGCCATTGCCAAAACATTGGTGTATGACACTGCTGACCGTATGAACAAATACGGAAAGGACGCGATCAACTCCTTTGCAGAAGGCGATGAATTACGTGTGATGCTCATGGGATTGAAACGATTTACGAAATCAGCGACCTTCAACCCGAAAGAGGCCCGTCAGTTGATTGCCAACAAAATAATTGACGCCAACGAATATTGTTTCTAATTCGAAGCAAAAAAATAACGCATAAAAAAAGCGGAACCCTGTAAGTTCCGCTTTTTTTTGTGGTAAGGCTTTTCCTTATTTCTTTAAAGTAATTCCGTCTGCTTCGAAGTTCAATTCGTACTCAGGCTCTGTGATTGCCATAATTTCCTCTTTACTTTTCCCTGCGTCTTCCGCAAAATGTTGTAAATCCGCTACAGGAATCGTATCCATATACGCATATCCATGAAGATAAGCCCCTGTTCCTCTTTCTGTCGCTGGAGGAATTGTGAAATGATCTTTAAAACGCACCATAAACATGTCTCCGTTTCCTTTGTCAATATTCACCCAACACCCTGCTTTCGAACACACTTCTGCCAAATCTGCTTCAAATGTGTATTCAGTACGCGCTGTTTTTCCTTTAAAATCAGCTAACATTGCTTCCACAGAAATGGCATCTTCTACTTTCACCTTGTAGGGGCCATAGCTTTTACCCAATTTCTCTTTTGCTTCTGTATTCTCTGTAGTAGAAGTACAAGCTACCGCAACGCAAATCAATGCCGTTGCAAATAAAAATCTTTTCATAGTTGATTATTTGTTTGTGCAAAGTTCGGAAGAAGTTCTATAACCTCCAATTAACAGCACAAAAAAAACCGCTTTAAAAAAAGCGGTTTCGAATATTATTCAATGACTTATTGCAAATGTTTGTCCATAAACGCCTGAAGCTGGAGCGCCTCACCATCTACTTCGACAAATTGAACACCACAACCTGTCAACAATCGGATCATCACTGCGCGGCTCGATACTTCATCATTCAACATATTTACCGTTGCTTCGTGATTTGCTTCGTCAAAAGTTACCGTAAAAAATTTCACATAATACGCCGCTTTTTGACTTATCAAGTCGGCCGTTACTGCCTGTGGCAATGTATAAACGTATTCTCCAGATGCTTTTGATTTGATCAGTGCGTCAGCTCCAGAAGTTCCAGCTGTGTTGGTCGCATCTTGCGCCAAACTCATTGCGACAAATCCCATAACGCATACAAACGTTGCAATTAATTTCTTCATGTGTGTTCTCTTTAGTGTTTAAGACGTAATGTTTGCACAAAACGTTGTATCTGAAATCTAAACTACAATTTTTTTGCCAAATTTGTTCTGTATGAATTCGCTTTTGTTGCATTTCGAAAAAGGACAAGTAGAAGCTGGCTGTGATGAAGCTGGTCGGGGCTGTCTCGCAGGACCTGTTGTGGCTGCCGCAGTGATTCTCCCAGACACATTTAAGAATGACCTGCTCAACGACTCCAAAAAACTGAGTGAATCAAAAAGAAAACAGCTTCGCCCAATTATTGAGTCAGAGGCGCTTGCCTACGCGGTTGCCTTCGTACACCCCAAAGAAATCGATCAGATTAACATTCTAAACGCCAGTTTTTTGGCCATGCACCGTGCGGTAGATCAACTAAAAATGCTTCCTGATTTTTTACTTATCGATGGAAATCGATTCAACCCCTACCCTAACATCCCACATGCGTGCATCATCAAAGGCGACGGAAAATACCTTTCCATAGCTGCAGCCTCGATACTCGCCAAAACGTATCG
>JBNKGN010000078.1:6616-11466 GCA_050289845.1 Crocinitomicaceae bacterium
AATTGGACTCGGAATTCCCAGCATACGATTGGAAAAACAACAAAGGATATCCGACCGTGAAACACCGTGACGCCATTCGAGAAGTCGGTTCGTGCAAATACCATCGGGAATCATTTACCTTGCTACCACCCGAGCAATTGGCGCTTTTTTAGAGTACACAACCGTTTGTTCATTTCTACTCGCCAGACATCGCCAAAACTGCAGGGAACTTCCTAATTTTGGTAAAAATCGCAATCAATGCTTAAACGGATTTTTCTGGGCATTTTATTTCTTGCCAGCCTTGCCTGGGTAGTATACTACGCTTTGGATATCGCTAGTGAAAAGAACAATTTTGTGCCTGAAATCGTTTTTTCGGAAAGCGATGGTCAATTGCTGATTGTTATTCGTCCGGATGAAGTGCAGTTTGATGCGATTGCTTCCTTTCAAGACGCTCCGTGTTACGAGTTAATGCAAGCACTCAACGACTCCATCTACGATAAAGGATACTTCAGTCAGAAAAGAGCCCATTTCCTTTTGATTTCCGAACAAAATTGGACGCGAAAAAAAATTGAACGTCTGTTCAACGGTATTTCCCCGCAAATCGCATCCGACGGAAGTTTCACGATTGCAGGTTTCGAAGGAAAAACATACAAATCAAGATTGTACCTCAAGAAAGGCAACATTGTACACGAGGGCAACGATACGCAAACGTATTATTACGACAAAAAAGCATCCGCAAGTTTGTTTGACTTTACAAAAGGAGGAATCAGCAATCAAACAGATATCTATTTCAAAGGAAATGGGATCGTCAATTACATCACACGCGATGCGAAAATCGAGCAAGGAGCACAAGTAAAAGACGAAGCGCTATTTTCAGGACTGATCTCTCGGAATATTGCTTCATATCACTTCTTTGAACGCGATTATTATGCAACATTGGACCCTGTTTTCGCCAACGGACCGATGCACCAATGGATGCTTAGCGGTTTCACCATTGTAGAACTCGACGGGGAACGCGCAATTGTTTCCGATTACATTGGCGGACAAGATCCAATATTGGTTTTGAATGACATCAATCAAACACTCGATTCCACTCGCTTCGAAAATCAACTTTTGCAGGACTTCCCAACAGCGGGAAAATCGTATACGATTAAATACTTGGAAGATCTTGTCGTCATTGCGGAAAAAACAAGTACGTGCGATAAATTGCTTGCCGACTACAAACTTGGAAATACGATTGCCTCTAGTGCTAACGATCGATACAAGTATTACGGAGAATTGCCTCGTGCCGTTTCTGAGCGATTTGTCGGTGGAAAATCCAACTATTCGAAGTCCATTTACCAGGGTAAAATCATGGAAACGCACACGGGAGTTGCGGCTCCTGAATCCCCCAAACAATTGGCCGCATCCATTAACTTGAGTTGTGGTTTCGACATCCTTGACTTTGCTGTGCTGCAAGGAAAAGGGAATGTTGTAGCTGCGGGTAGAAATGGTGAAATTGCTTTTTTCCGAGACAAACAACTGAAATGGAAAAAACAACTCCAGGACAAATTGATCGGTGAATTGCAAGTGATTGATCTGCATAACAACGGAGAAATGTACGTGTTAGCCAATACAAAAACACACATGTACTTATGGGATGCCAAAGGAAATCCAGCAACAGGTTTCCCCATGGAATTTGAAGTTAGCGCAACCAATCAGGTAAAATTCTACCGCTGGCGTGAGAAAAGCTATTTTTTAATTGCTACAGAAACGAACAAAGTGTATCAATTCGATGCGAAAGGTAGAGAACTTGATATTTTCAAATCCCAACACGAAATTGTTGCTCAAATTGATATTTGGGTGAGTCAAAATCGCCTCTTTGCTGGTTTCACTTCACCGACCCACTTTACCATGTTCGAAATTGAAAAACGCCGTGAATTGCGTTCCTTCGATTTAATTTCGGGAGCTGTTTCTGTTAAAGTTGCCAATCAATTGTATCACTTCGCCATCGATCAAGGCAAATTGGTTCGTATGGATCAAAAAGCAGGTAGAGAAACCATGGACAACTATCCAAATGGAAAAATTCTCAAGGTCATCGACGATAAAAACCTGCAGAGTTTGGCGATTCAAACAGGCAATTCAGTCCGGTTATTAAACGCTCAGGGAATTGTGTATGGCGACATTCAAATCCCATTCAATATGGTGGAAGATTTGAGCATTTACACTTCCAATTCAGGAAAGACCTACGTGTGTATTTTAGATGGTTTAGAGAATAATGTATATTTGTACAGTACAGAGGGATCAAAACTAAGTACGAAGGCGTTGGAAGGACAGACAAAAGTGCATTTTCAGAATGTCGGGAATTCCAATTGCATCTCAACAGTTGTAGATCAATTTGTAATACAGTATATTGAGAACTGAAAACCAAACTAAAACAAATGAAAACGCTTAAACTTTTTGCGGCTCTTGTCGCATTCTCCCTTTCTACTGTGGGATTCGCGCAAAATTATCTCGGTATCACGGGAAGTAATTACGCGGGTGTCATGGGAACGGACTTACAACCAGCAAGTTTTGTTGACGGACGTTTTGCCGTGGATGTGAACTTAGTAAGTTTCAATTTTAGCGCCTGGCAAAATGCTGGGTATTTCGACACAAAAGATATGCCGAAATGGTGGATCAAATCCTTCAAAGGAGATTCATCCAATTACGATAATCCATACAATGACTGGATGCAACCTGACTCCACATTTGATCAGCGTTACATTTTCCGTAGTTACGATTTAACATCAACCAAGAAACTTGGAATCTACAACAATACGCAAGTAGACGTATTGAATTTCATGTTTCACATCAACCGAAAAATAGCGGTAGGAGCAGCTGTTAAATTCCGTTCGATTACCAATGTCGATGATATCGATCCAAAATTGGCGATTCTTGCAGAAAACGACTTAGACGTTGCTACTTTGTGGAATACTCAATTTGACGAAAAGCTGCTCAACATGAACCACATGTCATGGGCAGAATACGGATTGATCTATTCGCAAGTAATTAAAGAAGATGGTGAGCACTTCATGAAAGTGGGAGGTAAAGCTAAATGGTTATCGGGATACACTGCAGCCTACGTGCACACCGATAACTTCCAGTACAACCTTTTTAACGGTGATACAACGCAATATCTTTCAGGTGATTTTGCTTACGGTCACTCGGCGGGATTGTTGGATGCTGACTCGTATACAGGAGGACTTCCTAAATCATCTTCAAAATTTGGTTTGGGATTGGATCTTGGATTTGTTTACGAATGGCGACCAGATTGGAAAGAGTATAAATACGACATGGATGGCGAAACCAATATTTGGCGTCGCGATCAGGACAAATACAAAATCCGCGCTGGGGCGTCTATCTTAGATATCGGTGGAATGAAATTCGCGAAAGGTGGATTGTCCCGTGACTTTAGCGTTAACTCTAACAACTTATTCGACCTTACTGTATTTGACGAAGCAAATAGTCTTTACAGTTTTGACAGTATCGTCGATTCAGTTATCACAAACAATGCAGGTTGGACATCAACAGAAGGTGCAGGTGGAACGTTTTTTATGCAACTTCCAACGGCGATCAGTTTGCAATTTGATTATCATATTTACAAATGGTTCTACGTGAACGCTACAGGAATATTGAGTGTTCAAAACCGCAAGAACCCACACCGAGTTCGTACCGCAAATCAATTGTCGATTACACCAAGTTTTGACCACGCATGGTTTGGACTTCACGTACCAATGTCGATAAACAAATATTCTGGTTTCAAAGCTGGATTAGCCACACGACTTGGACCGATTACTGCGGGGGTCACGGATATACGCACCCTGTTTGCTTTCGGAAAAATCAAAGGTGCAGGAGTTTATGCTGGACTTCGCGTTCCTATTCTCTACGGTCATCCATCCGATCAAGACAACGATTTTGTTTCGGATGAAAAAGACGAATGTGTTACAACACCAGGTGTTTGGGCCTTTAGAGGATGTCCTGATACGGACGGTGACGGAATCCAGGATACAGAAGACGAATGTCCATTGGAAGCTGGATTGGCAGAGCTTAATGGATGTCCCGACAGAGACAAAGATGGTATCGCTGATAAAGACGACAAATGTCCAGACCTTGCAGGTGTGAAAGAATACGAAGGATGTCCTGATACAGACGGTGATACCGTAATTGATCCAGAAGATGACTGTCCAGAAATCGCAGGTCTTGTTGAATTCAAAGGATGTCCTGATACAGACGGTGATGGCATTAAAGATGAAGACGATGCATGTCCAGATGTTCCTGGACCAGTTATTAACGACGGTTGTCCTGATACAGACGAAGACGGAATCCTCGACTTCTTAGATGATTGTCCAACAGTTGCTGGACCGAAAGAAAACAATGGATGTCCATGGCCAGATACAGATGGAGACGGTTTGTTGGATAAAGAGGACAAATGTCCTTACATCGCTGGACCGAAAGAAAACGAAGGTTGTCCTTACTCTGATACAGACAACGATGGCGTTCTCGATAAAGACGATAAGTGTCCTGCAACTCCAGGTCCTGCCTCTAACGACGGATGTCCAGAAATCGAGCAAGAAGTTCAAGAGATTTTGAATACTGCGTTTGAAAACCTTGAGTTCGAAACAGGTAAAGACGTGATCAAATCAGAATCTATCGAATCATTGACAGAATTGGCGGAGGTATTATTGAAACGCCCAGAGTGGAAACTGCAAATCGCAGGACACACTGACAATGTTGGTGACGATCAGAAAAACTTGATCCTTTCGAAAAAACGTGCGGAGTCCGTGAAACGTTTCATGGAATCCAAAGGTATCGACGGAGAACGATTGAGTGTACTTTACTTCGGTGAAACA
>JBNKGN010000079.1:0-11421 GCA_050289845.1 Crocinitomicaceae bacterium
TGTACTTTAGTTCTTCTTTATGAAGATAGGTATAGATGTACTCGGTGGTGATTTCGCGCCCGAAGCAAATCTTGCAGGCGCGATTTTAGCACGAAAAGAACTTCCTAAGGACGTGAAAATCGTTCTGATAGGCGACAAGGATGTAATCCTAAGTGGCCTTTCTGCGTTAAATGAAGATGCAAATGCATTCGAAATAGCGCATGCTCCCGATGTAATTACAATGCACGACCATCCAGCTAGAGCGATTTCTCAGAAACCGCAAAGTTCTATTTCTGTTGGTTTCGATTTACTCGCCAAAAAGGAGATTAATGTGTTTGCAAGCACGGGAAACACAGGCGCTATGCTTGTCGGTTCCATGTTTAAAATCACCACAATTCCTGGTGTAATTCGTCCGTGTATTACATCCACACTTCCCGCGATCAATGGTTCACAATCCATTATTTTGGATGTGGGATCAAATGCCGATTGTAAGCCCGATGTCTTGCAGCAGTTTGCTGTTTTGGGTGCCTTGTACTCACGCAATGTCTATGGCATTGAAAATCCAAAAGTGGCCTTGCTAAATATTGGCGAGGAATCAACCAAAGGAAACGTGCTCACGCAAGCGACTTACAAGCTCTTGGAAGAAGATGAAAGCATTAACTTCATTGGAAACATTGAAGGACGTGACTTGTTCCTGGGCGAAGCAGATGTAGTTGTCTGTGATGGCTTCACGGGAAATATCGTATTGAAAGAAGCAGAAGGAATTTACATGTTGATGAAAAAACGTGGAATTACCGATGAATATTTTGATCGATTCAACTACGAAAATTACGGCGGAACACCGATTCTTGGTGTCAAAGGAAATGTAATCATTGGACACGGAATCTCCAATGATGTTGCCGTTAAAAACATGATTTTACACTCTTACGAAGTAGCCGATTCAGGGTTGGCAACTAAAGTAGGAGAAGCATTTAATTAAGATATGAAAACCACAGCTGTAATAACAGGAGTCAACGGATATTTACCAGATAATATCGTTACGAATGATGATCTCGCAAAGTTTGTTGATACAAATGATGAGTGGATCACTTCGCGAACAGGTATTAAAGAACGCCGCATTTTGAAAGAAGGTGGTGCTTCTGATATGGCTACCGAAGCCGTGAAAGGATTGTTGGAAAAGACAAACACAGCTGCGGAGGACGTGGACTTGGTCATTTTAGCAACGGTAACGGCGGATTATCCATTTCCAAGTACTGCAAACGTTTTGTGCGATAAAGTTGGGATGACCAATGCATGGGGCTTTGATTTAAATGCCGCCTGTTCTGGATTTATTTATGGATTGTCAACAGGATCACAGTTTATCGAGACAGGTAAATACAAAAAAGTGATCGTTGTTGGTGTCGATAAAATGTCATCAATCGTTGATTATGAAGATCGCACAACATGTGTGATTTTTGGTGATGGCTGTGGGGCGGTAATGCTCGAACCAACGCAAGATGGATTGGGAATTCAGGATTTCATTCTAAGAAGTGACGGTTCTGGAAGACAATATTTGTTGCAACCAGCAGGAGGTTCACTCAACCCTGCAACCGAAGAAACAGTTGCAAAGCGAATGCACTTCGTAAAACAAGAAGGAAAACAAGTCTTCAAATTTGCAGTGACAAACATGGCCGAAGTTTCTGCGGAAATTATGGAGAAGAACAACCTCACGAGTGAAGACGTTGACTGGCTCGTGCCACATCAGGCAAATCTTCGCATTATTGATGCTACAGCAAACCGAATGGGATTGCCCGCAGAAAAAGTGATGGTGAACATTCAAAAGTATGGGAACACAACGGCAGGTACATTGCCACTTTGTTTGTGGGACTATGAAAAACAATTGAAAAAAGGCGATAACCTTATTTTATCAGCATTTGGCGGTGGGTTCACTTGGGGTGCTGTTTACATTAAATGGGGATACAATTCGTAAAAAATAGTATTTTTAGATCGGAATAAAACCAGAAGAAAATGAATATCAAGGAAATACAAGATTTAATCAAGTTTGTAGCAAAATCCGGAGTTAGTGAAGTTGAAATTCAACAAAAAGACTTCAAAATCACTATCAAATCGGAAGACAAATCGCCTCGCGAAGAGAAACAAATCATCGTTCAAGCGGCAGCTCCAGCACCAGCAGCAATTGCAGCAGCACCGGCTCCAGCACCTGTTGCAGCAGCTCCAGCAGCACCAGCGGCTCCTGCACCTGCACCAGCCGAAGACAACTACGTGACGGTTAAGTCTCCAATGATCGGAACATTCTACCGCTCTTCCTCTCCAGACAAAGATCCATTTAAAAATGTGGGCGATTCTGTAGCAGTTGGAGACACGGTTTGTATCATCGAAGCAATGAAACTTTTCAACGAAATTGAAGCCGAAATTACAGGTAAAATTGTTAAAGTTTTGGTAGATGACGCAACTCCAGTAGAGTACGATCAACCACTTTTCCTTGTTGATCCTTCCTAAGTAAACGTCAATTTATTGATGTTCTAGGTCGAACAACAGGCAAACTTAATTCCAAGATTATGTTCAAAAAGATATTAATTGCGAACCGAGGTGAGATCGCTTTGCGTATTATTCGTACCTGTAAAGAAATGGGGATTAAAACGGTTGCTGTTTATTCAACAGCCGATAAAGAAAGTCTTCCAGTGCGCTTTGCGGATGAAGCAGTGTGTATCGGACCTGCAGTAAGTGCAGAATCGTACCTCTCCATCCCAAGTATTATTGCAGCAGCGGAAATTACCAATGCAGATGCGATTCATCCAGGATATGGATTCCTTTCGGAAAACGCAAAATTCTCGCGCGTTTGTCGCGAACACAACATTAAATTCATCGGGGCGACACCAGAGCAAATCGAAGGTATGGGAGATAAATCCAATGCCAAAGCGACTATGATAAAAGCTGGAGTTCCTTGTATTCCTGGCTCCCCAGGCCTTCTTAAAGATGTCGACGATTGTAAAAAAGTCGCAAAAAAAATCAAATACCCAGTAATCCTTAAAGCAACTGCCGGTGGTGGTGGTAAAGGGATGCGCGTTGTTTGGAAAGAGGAAGACATTGAAGAAGCGTGGAATAAAACACGTCAAGAAGCAGGAGCAGCTTTCGGTAACGATGGTATTTATATGGAGAAATTCATTGAAGAGCCACGTCATATTGAAATCCAAATTGCAGGAGATCAATACGGAAATGCATGTCACCTTTCTGAAAGAGATTGCTCCATCCAACGCCGTCATCAAAAATTGGTCGAAGAAACACCTTCACCGTTTATGACAGACGAACTTCGCGAACGAATGGGGGAAGCGGCCATCAAAGCAACAAAAGCGGTGAACTACGAAGGTGTAGGAACGGTGGAGTTTTTGGTGGACAAACACCGTGATTTCTACTTCATGGAAATGAATACACGTATTCAGGTAGAACATACGATTACCGAAGAAGTAATTAATTACGATTTGATCAAAGAACAAATTAAATTGGCGGCAGGTGATAAAATGTCGGGTGAAAATTATTTCCCGAAATTACACGCAATTCAATGCCGAATTAATGCTGAGGATCCGTATGCAGGATTCCGCCCTTCGCCAGGTAAAATTACAAGCTACCATGCTCCAGGTGGTCACGGAATTCGTATCGATACACATGTGTATGCTGGATATGTAATTCCGCCGTACTACGATTCTATGATTTCAAAATTGATTGTAGTGGCACAAACGCGTGAGGAAGCAATTCTAAAAATGAAACGTGCCTTGGATGAATACATCATCGAGGGAGTTAAAACAACCATTCCTTTCCACCAAAAGCTGATGGATGATCCGAAATTCAAAGAAGGAGATTTCACAACAGCATTTATGGATACGTTCGAATTTTAATTCGATCCAAAGAATATGGGAAGCCCTGAGGATAAAAATCTTCAGGGCTTTTTTAGGTCTTATTTTTTCGAAATACGGTGGGTGTAACGCCTTTGTACGCTTTAAATTTTCGATTGAAGTTCGAAATGTTGCGAAAACCCGATGCTTCAGAAACTTCCAAGACACTCAAGTCGGGTTGCTTTCGTAATAAACGACACGCATGCTCCAAACGCACTTCCATTAAAAACTGAAAATAGGTTTTTCGCGTCCGTTGCTTGAAGTAGCGACAAAAGGCGTTCGGGGTCAAATGCGCAATTTCGGCTATTTCCTGAAGCGTTACTTCTCTTCCGAAATGATTCACCGTATGATTCAGTACATTATTCATGCGCTCACCTTCAGTTTCCGTGTAACTGCGTGTCGATACATAGGAAGCAAGTGGTGCCGAAGGAGACATGTGAATGTGCTGCAGCAATTTTAAAAAAAGAATCAAACGCTCTAAGGGAGATGCATTCTTGATCTCTAAAAATAGAGACTTGATTTCTGATTGTCCTCCCTGCATCTTGATGCCCGATTCGATTTGACGAAAAAGCGTTTCCAGCGAACG
The DNA here is from genome assembly GCA_050289845.1 of Crocinitomicaceae bacterium. GTDB lineage: Bacteria > Bacteroidota > Bacteroidia > Flavobacteriales_D > Crocinitomicaceae > UBA4466. The sequence goes on from JBNKGN010000079.1 coordinate 4,456, forward strand.
AAGTTCACTCAATCCAAAGAAATCCTTTCCAAAGGAATCTTTCGTAAAAAAGAGACTGAGCATGTGTGCATTTCCATTATCCGTTGGGTCGCTACGAAACAAGTGTGGCATATTACCGTCGAGAATCAAGACGTCATTGGGGGCAAAATGACACACTGTGTCACCAACAATCAAATCTCCTTCACCGTCCAGAATAATGGATATTTGGATCTCTTCGTGTTGATGAAATCGATCGTAAAATCGAGTTCCTTGGTCTTCCTGAAACGTCAGCGCATAGTTGTCTGTCTTCGGAATTTTAAAGGGGAGTGCTTTCATCGAGTTCCTTATCTAAAGAAGTATGAATTTACCAATATTACGATAAAAAGCAATGGATTAATAAAGAATGGGGTAATATGGTATTAGTAGTGGTGAATTCAGCAGTGATGATTTATTTGTTTTACCTGTAGTTTTGGCACAAACGAAATCAGATGCGAATCAATTGGAAAGGCGTGATGCCAGCAGTTACAACAAAGTTTACCGATCATGACACTTTGGATCTTGAAATGTTCGAACGAAATATACAAGCACAAATGGATGCTGGCGTTCACGGAATAATTTTAGGCGGGACGCTTGGCGAAGCGAGCACACTTTCAGATGATGAGAAACGAATACTTGTTCGAACAGCCGTTCAAATAGTAAATGGGACGATCCCAGTGATCATTAATATCGCAGAACAAACCACAAAAAATGCCATTGAAGCAGCTCGTAAAGCGAAAGAAGATGGAGCGAAGGGTTTGATGATGTTGCCGCCAATGCGCTATAAAGCCGATCAGCGTGAGACCGTGACGTATTACAAAGCGGTAGCAAATAGTACGGACTTGCCTATTATGGTCTACAACAACCCTATTGATTATGGTATTGAAGTCACCCTAGATATGTTCGCCGAGCTCATTGAATGTCCGAATATTCAGGCGGTAAAAGAATCTACCCGCGATTTGTCCAATATCACGCGACTGAAAAATCGTTTTGGGGACCGCATTGCCATTCTTTCTGGCGTCGATACACTCGCCTTGGAAAGTTTGCTGATGGGAGCTGATGGTTGGGTCGCCGGATTGGTTTGTGCATTTCCTAGAGAGACCGTCGCGATTTATGAATTGGCAAAAGCAGGCATACATAATGAAGCCATTGCAATTTACAGATGGTTTTTGCCACTGCTTGAATTAGATATTAATACTAAATTGGTGCAGAACATTAAATTGGCGGAAGTTGCTACCGGATTGGGAACTGAAAATGTCCGTGCGCCGCGATTGCCCCTGGTTGGTACGGAACGTGAAAATGTGTTGGCGATTATCGAACAGGGAATGGTGACACGTCCAACCCTACCCGATTATATGGCACTTCGTACAAATAGTTAGAGAAATGATCACAGGAAAAAATTACATTGGTGTGCAGCCTTCTGCTTTGGGGACAGCATCTTTTAAAACTTTCAACCCGAAGGAAAACAGAGAAAACAATTGGGTGTGCACGGAAGCGACAAGCGAGGAAATCAACGATGCAGCCGAACTCGCATGGCGTGCGTTTAAAACGTATCGAAATACTTCTTCAGAAGCGCGCGCAAGTTTTTTAAATGCGATTGCCGATGAAATAGAAGCCTTAGGAGATACCTTAATTCAGACGTATTGCGCCGAGTCGGGCTTGCCTGAAGGACGTGCGCAAGGAGAACGCGGAAGAACCGTTTTTCAATTGCGTTCATTTGCTGAAATGTTGGGCGACAATGCGTGGAAACTGACGACACATGATACGGCGATACCCGATCGTTCTCCAATGCCGAAGCCTGATCTCAAGAAAACGGTATTGCCACTTGGTCCAGTCGCTGTTTTTGGCTCCAGTAATTTTCCTTTGGCGTATTCTACGGCAGGAGGAGATACCGCAAGTGCGTTAGCAGCAGGATGTCCAGTGATTGTTAAAAGTCACCCAATGCATGCTGGAACGGGGGAGCTAGTCGCGTCTGCCATTATCAAAGCGGCGATCAAAACGAACATGCCGAACGGCGTTTTTTCGAATCTCAATAGTAAAGGCATCGAAGTTGGTGTGGAGTTAGTAAAACACCCACGAATCAAAGCTGTCGGTTTTACTGGAAGTATCAAAGGTGGAAGAGCATTATACGATTTGGCGAATGCGCGCCCAGAACCGATTCCTGTTTTTGCCGAAATGGGAAGTATTAATCCAGTGGTGATTACGGAAGGCGCACTGAAGACAAATGGAAAAAAATGGGCAGAAACGTATGCAGGTTCAATTACTCTGGGGGCAGGTCAATTTTGTACCAATCCTGGATTGATTTTGGCGCTGGCAAGTAACGAGTTAGACGCGTTCGTAGCACAACTTGCGGAATTTCTTGAAACCATAGATCCAATCTGTATGTTGCATCCGAATATCAAAGCGATGTATTCTCGATTGAAATCAGAAGTAACCGCGCAATCAGGAGTGCAAGTTAAAACGACCGATATAGCAACGGCTCCTAATTTTGCTGATCAGGCTGTAGCCATGGTAAATGGGGCTGAATTTCTTAAAAATCCGAAGTTACATACAGAAGTTTTTGGACCTTTCTCGATGGTTGTGGCTTGTGAAAATGAGGCGCAATTGCTTGAAATAATCGAAAATTTGGAAGGACAGTTAACAGGAACTATTTTGGCAGAGGAAAATGAATTTGATGGACTGAAGTCTTTGGTCGATGAATTGCAGCACCGCGTCGGACGGGTTATTTTCAATGGCGTTCCTACAGGAGTTGAAGTCTGTCCTTCGATGAATCATGGAGGTCCGTATCCTGCTTCGACTGACGCGCGATTTACGGCCGTTGGGACCGATTCGGTACGTCGTTGGGTTCGCCTAATTTCCTATCAGAACATGCCCAAACAATTACTTCCAAACGAATTTTAAATGGGACGTTCCGTTTTTAAATGTATCGATGCTCACACATGCGGAAATCCCGTGCGCGTTGTTGCGGAAGGTGGACCCGATTTGAAAGGCACAAATATGTCGGAGAAACGACAACACTTTCTGAAAGAGTTTGATTGGATTCGCAAAGGATTGATGTTCGAACCACGCGGTCACGATATGATGTCAGGAAGTATTTTGTATCCACCTAGTGACCCAGAAAATGACATGGGTGTTCTCTTTATTGAAACGAGTGGCTGCCTTCCCATGTGCGGACACGGGACAATCGGAACGGTAACTATTGCGATCGAAGAAAATCTTGTGACACCAAAAATTCCTGGTAAATTACGTTTGGAAACACCCGCTGGTCTCGTGCATATCGAGTACACCCAAGAAGGAAATAAGGTAAGTTCTGTTCGATTGACAAATGTTGCGTCGTTTCTCGCTGCAGAAAACATAGAAGTCGAATGCCCCGATTTGGGAACGATCACCGTGGATGTTTCTTACGGCGGTAATTTTTACGCAATTGTCGATATTCAGGAAAATTTCGGAGGTATTCAAGAGCATACTGCTGACCAATTGATTTCCTGGAGTCGTGTGGTGCGCGAACGATTGAACGAAATGTATACGTTTGTGCATCCTGAGAATCCGACAATCAACGGATTAAGTCATCTGTTATGGACGGGTGATGTCATCGACGAAAATTCTTCTGCGCGAAATGCCGTTTTCTATGGAGATAAGGCGATTGATCGCTCTCCTTGCGGAACAGGAACATCTGCACGAATGGCACAATGGCATGCACAAGGAGATTTGAATGTGGATGAAGTTTTTGTTCACGAGAGTATCATTGGTTCCAAGTTCATTGGTCGGATTGAAGCGGAAGTGGAAGTTGATGGGATTCCTGCGATCGTTCCAAGTATCGAAGGATGGGCAAGAGTGTATGGGTATAACACGATTGTCATCGATGACGATGATCCGTACGCGCACGGTTTTCAAGTTTTGTAATGAGCAAGCACGTAGCAATAATTGGTGGAGGTGTTGTGGGATTGTTTTCCGCATATTACTTGTTGAAATCGGGGCACAAAGTCACTGTAATAGATAAAGGAGATTTCAGTGATGGCTGTTCTTTCGGTAATGCAGGAATGATCGTCCCTTCACACATTGTTCCACTTGCGGCACCAGGAATGATTGCTCAGGGCGTGAAGTGGATGTTTGATTCAAAAAGTCCGTTTTATGTGAAGCCACGCGTCAGCAGCGAGTTGTTTGCCTGGGGAAGAAAATTCTACAAATCTGCCAATCAATCGAAGGTAGATGCAGCCATGCCTGTGCTTCGGGATCTTTCATTGTTCAGCAAAAAGTTGTATCAGGAATTGACCACGGAGTCCAACGATTTCTGCTATGAGGAAAAGGGCTTACTCATGCTCTTTCAAAGTGAAAAAGTTGGGAAAGAGGAAGTACATATCGGGGAATTAGCGCAAAAAATGGGGATTGAAGTGGATTTTTTGGACCAACGTGGTGTTCAGAATTTGGAGTCCGGTGCTGAGGTGAATGCTTTAGGTGGTGTCCATTTTAAATCGGATGCACATCTCTATCCCAATCGATTGATGGCATTTCTTCGCAGTGAATTGGAAGCCATGAATGCCACCTTGCTTTTCAATACGGAGCTCAAAGGAATGGATAGCGCGAATGGGAAGGTGAAAAGCTTGCGCACGACTGATGTTCAAATTCCCATAGATGAAGTGGTCTTTGCGGCGGGCGCGTGGACTCCTGAATTGGCAAGAATGCTCGATGAAAAGTTGAGCTTGCTCCCAGGAAAAGGCTACAGTTTTACCTTCTCAACCCCAGAAAAACGACCGTTGATTCCTAGTATTTTGTGTGAGGGAAAAGTCGCCGTTTCCCCGATGGGAAATGATATCCGATTTGGAGGTACGATGGAGATTACCAGCGTGAAGAGTGACGCCATCAACAGAAATCGTGTCGTTGGAATTGTGAACACCATCAACGCCTTCTATCCAAATTTAAAAGTCGAGGTTCCACCAAGCGAGATGATTTGGAAAGGTTTTAGACCATGCTCTCCAGATGGATTGCCTTACATAGGACGGAGTTCCCGTTTCGCAAATGTTGCTTACGCAACGGGACACGGGATGATGGGCTTAAGTCTTGCGCCAGCGACAGGAAAACTCATCGCCCAATTGATCAACGAAACCGAAACCGAAGTAGCACTCACGCCATTCCGACTGGACCGATTTTAATCCGACGTAAATTATTTTCGGACAAATTTTCGAAACAATCGGTTTCCATCAAACATCACTTCAACATAGTAAACACCTGACGTGAATTCAGAAATAGACACAATTTCGCTTTTCTCCTTCAATTCGAGTTCCAAAACAATTTGACCCATCGCATTTCGAATGATCGCGCGTGTTCCTTGTAGCGGTTTCTCATTCAATGAAATGGAAATGAAGTCATCCGAAGGTACAGGATAGACCATCAATTTGTTTTGATTGGAACTTTCTACAGAAATCAAATCGCTGTACACAAAATTTCCATCAAAATCTGTTTGTTTTAAGCGGTAATAGTTGATCCCAGAAAAGGGAGCGTCATCCTCAAAACTATAGTTGTGCGTCTCTTCAGTCGATCCAGCACCTTCAACTTGTCCCAATGCTGCAAATTGTTGTCCATCAATGCTTCTTTCTATGGTGAAATAGTCGTTTTCGAATTCTGTCGTCGTAGTCCAATGAAGAACATTACTTCGTCCCTGGTTTTCACCTGAAAATGCGGACAGTTCTACGGGTAAAAGTACGCTTGCGCAAGTAGGAGACGTTGCTGTCATGCATGTTCCGCAACTTGGCGTCCAAAGCATTCCTTCTGAGGCAATCGCCCATGCCGTATTGTTTCTTCCCGCAACTACATTAGCGATGGTTCCCGTTGGATCTTGAATTCCATGAACGGCATTTCCACTGTTCCACGTGGTACAGATCGGTTTGGTTACAATATGGGTTTCGATACAATTAGAACCTTCCCTGAGAATAATTTGACTGGTGTATAGCAATCCTGTACAAGAGAACATGGGTACATTTAAATAGGACACAACAAACATCCGATTGGGAGCCGTTCCAATAGTTTGGTAATAGATGCTCCCGCCCGAGCCAGGATTGATATCTTGCCAGGGGCCCAAAATGGAATTCTGCACTTCTGCCGGTGTAGCCGTTGGAACGGCAACGGTAGACCATGGCGAATAGGCTCCTGCATACGTCAAATCGAAGGATAGATAATTGTTGGATGATATGACTGCTTGACTGTACGTGGTTCCGTAATAACAAAAATTGAAGCCAATAGGAACTACTCCAGAGTGAACGTCGTCTGTGAGTGAAACGGCAGTTCCCGTCATTGGCATCGGTGAATAAGGAACAGGAAGTTGCGAGTAGCAAGCAGGTGTAGGGGGCGTTGGGGGACCAGAAATATTGAGTACATAATTTCCGCATCCACTAAATCCTTCTACAGTAACGTAATACGTTCCAACGGCTAAAGTCGCAGTTACCGTAGATTGCAAACCACAAAAGTCATCATTTAGCCCAATGTCGCTTGCACACAAAGAAGAACCGATATACAAATAAGTGTCGTATGACGATCCGCAAAGATCGAAAGTATAGGAACCTGCTGTGGTTATCGTTACCGCGTATTCATGGTCTTCCGTTGTGCGAAGCCCACAATCATTTCCTGCACCACAAGTACTTCTTACGGGACTTGTATAAGGTGTTCCTACAGTGAAATCAATGGCGGCTTCAGCAGTAAGGAGATTCAATAAAACGAGGAGTGTGAGTAGTAGTTGTTGCTTCATTCTGATTGATTTAGTTGTGGTTCAGGTGCGATAAGGATGGTTTCGTCCGAAACGTAGATGGTTCCCGAGCGGGGTAGTCCCATTGCGACTAAGACTTCGTTCAACGATTGATATGTGAGCGCAACCGAAGCAGTTAGTTTGAAACAGGCTTCTTCTTCAAAAGAGGCGCAGTGTACGGTGTATGGTTTTTCCGAATATGCGTACTGAATGGG
>JBNKGN010000080.1:0-11276 GCA_050289845.1 Crocinitomicaceae bacterium
GATCCACTTAGTAAGGCCCGGTTTGAAGTCAATGATTTGCAACCAGGTGAGGAAATGGATTTGTTCTATTTCTCGGACGATGATGCTGTTTGGAAACGCGATGGCGACGTAATTGGAACGGATCGTGATGAGTTGAAACGTAAGAATATTGATTCCCTCGACTTTTTTAATGGTGAGTCGGGAGTATTGATTCGAAAAATCCCCGTGGTTATTAAAATCGATTACAAGAAGAAAAAATACGATCCTTCCACCTTGTATTTCGACATCGAATCTCGCAAAATCAATACGCGTAAACACGAAAATCTGGGACGGTATTATTTGAAGGAGCCAGACGTCAAACACCTGGCGAAGTATTCATGGAAAATTGACACGACGTTGACTCCAGAAATGGCCGGAATTTTAAAAGAAATACGAAAAAATCAACAGAAAATTGATCGTTTAAGTCGAAGTTGGTTTCATTGGAAGGCGCGATACGATTACAATTCACGACCGCGATTGGTGACAAAAATGCAAATCGAACCAGATTTGGAACACGACAACTACCGATTGACTTTTCGATACAAGGCTGAAACTATTTCATTACCGATCTATCCAGACCTAGGTGGCTCGGTGAGTTCGATACAGCAAAAAGAACGCTCGCAATATGGAAAATATGCGAAGGCTGCACGAGCTTCTCAAAAGGAAAAAGACAAAATTGACGCGAGAGCAGCAACGCTTGAAAGCAAACGTGAAAATTCGATTAGTAATAGTCAAAAAGCGTTTTTACAGGATCATCCAGAAGTGCGATCGAACGAGTTGTTAATGGGACTTCTCAAAAGCGGTTTGATCAATTGTGACCGACTCCTTAATGGCTTGGATGAAGGTCAATTCTTCGTGCAACTTGATTCCATAGCGACGGATCAAAACGGGGGATCTCTCGTTTTACCGACTTCGGTGCGCAATATTATGATGACCAACAATACCTATTTTTGTAATGGAAGCCGCTCGGTTCTGGGAAAAAGTTTGTTTGCTTCGACCAAAGCCTTTTTTGTCCTCAATGACAATGAAATTGCGCTGGTTGATGACTACAAAGAACAGTCAGATGGGACGTTTAAAGCTTCGGTTATTCGCGTCAATATTGAAAAAATGGATGAAGCGGACGTCTACCAAATGGTTTTGAATTTATGAAAATGAAAATGCTCATAGCGCTCTTCGTTGTACCGTTCTTTACTGTCGGTCAATCGCAGGTGTTCAAAAATATGGTAGCTTCCTTAGATCTTACAACGGATACTTGTACCGCAATCCAACCTGTAAATGCCACCAGCGACGCATATGATTTTACCATTGAAGGATCTGGGAGACTCGAGAAACTGGTGCTTTCCGAATTTATGGAGCAGTCAAAAAAAGACGCACTTAAGGAAAGTCGATTGTTAACCAATATTGCAAGAGCAGCTTCTACAGCCTGGTACGGTTCCCAATATGCCGACAGAAAAAAGTGGCGCAGTCTCGAAAAGTATTTTCAACGTGCCAATCATCAATTGGTCTCGGGTTTTAACATCCTCAAAACAACGTCGTTTCGCATCCCATTGCTTGAAGCGCCTCGGGAAGGGTATTATTACGATAGAAGTGGGGCAGAAGGTGAACTAAACCTGTACAAGGGCAGCAGACCCAAATCGAAGGAGGAAAAAGAAGCCGAAAAGATCCCATTGCGCTTTTACACAGAGAAGGAATTGGTCGCGTTGATTGTAAAGAATACCCATCGAGGTGGATTTTATCGCGGCATTCGAAAAGGTGTTTTTCAGTTTGTTGGCGTAAGCATTACTGTGGATGAAAGATCACTTTTCAAGAACAAAATCCCAACAGCTCGAGTGGTATTGACCTTTGGAGCCAAACGCCTTTTACGCGTTAAAGCATGAGACCTTTGAAAGTAGTCACGCTCATTATTTTAGTCGCGACTTTTCAGGCATGTCAGGAGATTCCTCCGTTGAAGAAGAAGACGGAGCTTGCATTTACGAAGAAGAAAGCGGTTATTGAGCGGCAAGATCTTTGGATCACAGGAGATTTATTCCCCCATTCGAGAGCAGAAAATTTTTGAAAATCAACAAGTTCCTTTCGAAGGATTTGTTCGAAAAAAGCAGAACGGCAGTATTGTGGTTCTTGCCGTCAATGTTGACGGAGAAATGGTGGAAGTACCACTTTCAGAGGTAAAAAAGATGTGAGCAAGCACACTATGTAACCCGAATTTTGGTGAAGGCGAATGATTCACGCAAGTGAAGACAATTCTCAGAAAAGCCAAATTGAAACGATGGGAAAGCCAATAGACGCGTTTGGATGAATTTTCATTGAATTCTTGTCAATATGGATAATCTTCAAGGTGTAAACTCACATTTATGTCTTGGAAAATCAACTTATTAGCAATGTCATTGATTGGTTTTTCTGCAATTTCATATACGCAAGTTCGAAATTCAGGAAATCTAAGAATGCACTCCGGAAGTCAGGTAGGACTTTTCGGAAATTTCACGAACGATGGAACGTTTGATTCCAATAGTGGGCAATTGACGATTTCAGGATCGAACCCTCAGCTTTTTGATGGAACAAATAGTATTCAGGTACAAGATGTTCTGATCAACAAGAGCGCCGATTCTTTGCGTTTGACAAATGAACTACAGGTAACAGGAAACCTCTCGTTCATTAAAGGACAAATTCACACGAATCTAATCGATTCATTGACGGACTACGTTCATTTTTTAAGTGGTGCTTCTTTTTCAGGTGTGTCTGATTCTTCTTTTGTCAATGGAGTTGTGCGTAAAACAGGTTCTTCATCGTTTGTATTTCCTGTCGGAAACATGGGGCGTTATCGTCCTGTGTCTATGGGAGCTCCTTCGGTTGGGACAGATCATTTTACGGCATTTTATCGCTATGAATCTCCGGACGCACTGTATTCGGTGTCTTCGGTTGATACCTCGTTACACCATGTCAGCCAGTGCGAATATTGGGGGCTTTCCAGAACCGGAGGGACTTCTGATGTTCCAGTAACCTTGAGTTGGGATTCAAATTCTTGTGGTGTTTCCGTACTCTGTGATCTTCGCGTCGCGCATTGGTTGGGAACGGAATGGACGTCGCATGGAAATGGCGGGACAACAGGAAATGTCACTTCAGGAACCATTGAAACGGGAGGGAATTGTACTACTCCAGTGGCTTCCAGCCGATTTGGGATTTTTACTTTAAGTTCCGCAACTTCTGAAAATGTGCTGCCCGCGACGCTGGTAAGTTTTACTGCGGTACCTGTAGATCGAAGTGTGGCACTGAACTGGATTACAGTTACAGAAGAAAATGTGGATCGTTTTGACTTATTCAAATCGGCAGATGGTATCGAATGGACTTTTTTAACTGAAGTGGATGCTGTAGGTAATTCCTCAGCGATCAATTCCTATGAAAGTTGGGACGATTCTCCTATGACGGGAACTTCCTATTATTTGTTACAAGTCGTTGATACTGATGGAGAAGTTAAAAATACAGAGGTGCGATCTGTCAATTTCACAGAAACGTTCGATGAATGGTTGGTGTATCCGAATCCAGCGTTGGAAGTCATTACCTTGTCTGGTCTTGGTGTCTCAGAAGCGGAGCTTTCGGTGTTTGATGCCTTTGGTCGTGATTGCAGCGCTCAAATTCACAAAATCTATCAAGCAGGTACCGTAGTTAAAATGGATATTTCGGCACTCAGTTCTGGTCTTTACGTTATTCGCGGTGAACGGGGATTCGTTCGTTTCCGCAAATTATAAATAACCCCTAAAAAAAATCACATGAAAAATACAATTAGTCCAATCAAAAAGTGGCGTATTGCACTCGGTTGTGCATTCCTCTGCAGCATGACTTCATTCGGTCAGGTGAAAATCGGTGACAATCCAGGAACTATTGATGCTTCGGCGTTATTAGAAATGGAAAGTACCTCAAAAGGGATGCTTGTTCCTCGAATGACGACAGCACAAAGAACAAGTATTGCGAGTCCAGCGAACGGTTTAATGGTGTATGATACGGATTTAGAAGATTTTTTCTTCTACCAATCGAATTCTTGGGCACGGTTGGACAGCGAATCCAAACGGTCACATTATAAATTGATTCAAAGTGCCGCTGATCTTGCCGATGAATTAACGGCGGGAGGAGGAACGACGTACCTTCTCGATTCAAGCGTATACTATGAAATTAATGGGGCGATTAATCTGGCTGCACCGATTGATTTGAACGACGCTTATTTAAGTGGTCTCGACGCTTACGAAGACAAATTGATTCGAACGGGAGGTGTATTATTTACAGGAGATGGAGGAGGAAGCATTCGTAATCTCACCTTGGTTGTTGCCGGGGGATCTATTTTTAATATTACCGGTTCAGGAACTGAAACACTGGTATTTCAGAATTGTATTGCCGCTGGATATGGTGTGACAACTGATGCCATGGGGAGTATTTCGAATTATAATATTGTTTTTATGAATATTATAAATATTGGTCAGTTAGACGATGGAATCGTATTTACAAATATCAATAATGTACTTCTAAGTAATTTGGCGTGGTTTGAATCGAATACAGGTACCTTTGAAACGTATGTAGGTACTTTTGATTTGATTGAAAAAATAAGTGGGTTTTATAAAGTTCCTTCAGGGGCTACTGCAATAGATGTAAGTGCAAACCCAACGGTTGCCAATGGAACGTTGCTTAGTGTACCTTTTTCGGGGGCAGGAACGTATGTAAATGGGTATACAACAGGATCGTATAGTGGATATTATTTCACACGCGAATGGGATGTCGATTGTCCTGGAATCAAATTAGAAGCAGATAGAGCTGCCGTTGCTGATTTTCATTATACAGGAAGTCTTACCTCTGGGTTTACCCAGTCGATAACTTCTTCTACACCTGTTGAGGTACAAGGAGGAGGAAGCTTCGCATCGAGTAATCTTTGCCGTTTTGTTTCTTCCGATGGAGGGAATCGACTGACGTACGATGGTCATGAAGTGCGTAATTTTCAAATCAATGCATCTCTTTCGGTAAGAGTGACCAGCGCATTAGGAGATTTTTATGCGTTTCTCATTTATAAGAATGGTGTCCCCGTCACGGAGTCAAATGCAATTGCTTTTATTGATGCGACATACGGAAATTCTCAGATTCAAAATGTTGCGCTAAATGCCATTGTTGAGATGCAGAACGGAGATTACATTGAAGTTTATGTTGATCGATTAACAGGTTCGGGAACAGATTCAATGGTGGTATTTTCAGAAAATCTCAGTGTCAAATAGGCTGAAAGCTTCTTAAGTCAAACAAAAAAGGTGAAACATTGATCGTGTTTCACCTTTCTATTTTTTGAGTATTTTGTAACCTACGCCACGCGCAATTTTGCCATTTTTGATTTTTGGAACTGCGCCTTCGCGTACTCAGGAGTGACACGAAATTCGGTTTCGTTTTTTGAAGGCAAATCGTACATCGCATCGTTGAGAATCGCTTCACAAATAGAACGCAATCCGCGAGCTCCCAATCCAAATTCAATGGCTTGCTCTACGATAAAATCAAACACTTCTTTGTCGAATTTCAAAGTGATTCCATCCAATTCGAACAAGCGCACATATTGCTTGATCAACGCGTTTTTGGGTTCTGTCAAGATGCGTTTCAAACTTTCAGCTGCCAAAGGCTCTAAATAGGTTAAAACGGGGAAACGACCAATCAATTCGGGAATCAATCCGTAAGCTTTAATGTCGGTTGGATTGATATATTTCAAAAGGGATTCGCTATCCACTTGTTCTTTTTCAACGGAAGAAAAACCAATGGTTTGACGGTTCACACGATTCGCAATAATACGCTCAATTCCATCAAAGGCTCCACCACAAATGAAGAGAATATTGCGGGTGTCAATTTGAATCATTTTTTGCTCTGGGTGTTTGCGCCCTCCTTGTGGTGGCACATTCACAGAAGCTCCTTCAAGAAGTTTCAGCAATGCTTGTTGTACGCCTTCTCCAGAAACATCTCGTGTGATAGAAGGATTGTCGCTCTTACGGGCAATTTTATCGATCTCATCAACGAAAACAATTCCTTGTTGCGCGGCTTCTACATTGTAATCTGCTGCTTGAAGCAAACGAGAAAGAATACTTTCAACATCTTCTCCAACGTACCCTGCTTCCGTTAATACCGTTGCATCAGCAATACAGAAAGGAACATTCAACATTTTGGCAATGGTTTTCGCAAGTAAGGTTTTCCCTGTTCCTGTTCTTCCCACCAAAACCACGTTCGATTTTTCAATTTCTACGTCGTCGCCAGTATCGTTTTGATTGAGGCGCTTGTAGTGATTGTAAACGGCAACGGAAAGCACCTTTTTGGCATCTTCCTGACCGATCACATAATCGTCCAATTTCGCTTTGATTTCAGCAGGTTTTAGAACATTTACTACACGTTCGCTTTTCCGCTTTCCGTGTGATTGTTCTTCTTCTTTGATGATAGTATGCGCCTGGGAAACACAGCTTTCACAAATGTGTCCAGTCACCCCAGCAATTAACATTCCTACTTCGGATCGCGATCGACCACAAAACGAGCATCCCGCTTCTTTTTTCGACATAATTTTTTTCGTCAAAAAAGCCCTTCATTCCGCAGCACGGAATTTCAGGGCTTTTACAGTTCATTACAAAGGTAGCTTATTTCGGATTGCGAAGCAACACCTCATCCACCATTCCATATTCTTTTGCTTCTGTGGCTGTCATCCAATAATCACGATCAGAATCCGCCCAAACTTTGTCGTAATCTTGTTTCGAGTGCGTCGAGATAATATCGTACAACTCTTTTTTCAATTTCTGAATCTCGCGAGCAGTAATTTCGATATCCGAAGCTTGTCCTTGTGCGCCACCCAATGGTTGGTGAATCATCACTCGCGAATGCTTTAACGCTGTGCGCTTTCCATCTGCACCTGCACATAACAAAACAGCTCCCATTGATGCTGCCATACCCGTACAGATCGTTGCTACGTCAGGACTGATGTATTGCATTGTATCGTAAATTCCCAATCCTGCATACACAGATCCTCCTGGTGAATTCAAATAAATCTGAATGTCTTTTTTCGGATCCGCAGACTCCAAGAAGAGTAATTGTGCGTTAATGATATTGGCCACTTGATCGTTAATCCCCGTTCCGAGGAAAATAATTCGGTCCATCATTAAGCGAGAGAAAACATCCATTTGTGTCATGTTCAACTGGCGTTCCTCAATGATATAAGGCGTAAGTGAAGACTCAATGTAACTTTCTACATGCATGCTATTAAGACCTACGTGCTTAGTAGCGTATTTTTTAAATTCGTTTGAATCGAACATATTCTTTGTTTTCGTTGTTATGACGTTAAAACTAAAAACAAAGTTGGGATTCACCAAGGAAATTAAATCCGAAAAAACGTTAATTAGGTTGTGCGGTCTTTCCTCGTATATTTGAGGTCATGCAACTTCAAGATATTCGAAACAAAAAAGTGCTTATTTCTCCGCTCAATTGGGGCTTCGGACACGTATCTAGAAGTATCGGGATGATTCATCGCTGTTTGGAATTGGAAAACGAAGTCGTGGTCGCGTGTGATGCCGAGCAGGAAGCGATTTTTAAAATGTATTTTCCTGAATTGATCTACGTGTCCCACGAAGGTTATCCTTTTAAATTTGGTGGAAAAGGTCGCTTTGCATCGGATCTTTTGTTCCGCTATTCCGCCTTAAGAAAACGTTTAAAACAGGAGATGGTAGAGGTGGAGAACCTTGTTAATCAATATCAAATCGATGTTGTATTGAGTGATCACCGGTATGGTTTTAGAGCGAAAAGTGTTCCGTCTATTTTTATCACGCACCAGTTGAATTTGCCCTTAAAATGGTTTCAAGCACCCATTGCCGTTCAGCACAACAAATGGATTCGGAAATTCTCCGATGTTTGGGTACTCGATACGCCTGAAAGTGATTTCGCTGGAATGCTGAGTGCTTCGTTGGAAGGATCAAGGGTTGTTTATCTGGGACCTGTTTCCCGCTTCGAAAGGTATGAGGTTCCTTCCGAAAAGACGCAAGAACATGTTGTGATTGTCAGCGGTCCTTCGATTTACGCGCAGCAATTCGCCGATTGGGCAGTAGAAAAATATCCCAATGCCACGTTTGTTTGTGATTCAAAGATTCAGTTGCCAGCGGCAATCAAGCGCCTTTCGAATTCCTGGAAAGAACAAGATGCTGCAATCCTTGAGGCAAAGCATATTGTTTCTCGATCGGGCTATTCCACGATTATGGATGTGGCGCATTTGGGCATTGAAGCGACCTATGTTCCAACACCTGGTCAGGCAGAGCAAATTTATCTAAAGAAATGGCTTACGGATTGTTCTGAATATAGTTCATAAGTTCGTCGCGATCGCTTTTGTGAACCAGGGCGTCCACTACGACATCATAACCGCTTTTATCGGTGGTTTGTTTGTACAGTTCTTTTGCCATCGTCAATTTGTTGTCTTCAAAGGAAAATGCATCCATGATCGTAACCACTTGTTGCGCTACAAAACAATAATTTTTAGTTACCAAACGTGCTCGTGCCAATCGCTCGTCTTTGAAAGCTTGATCTTTTATTTTTTCAGCCATCGAAGCGGCATCTGCATCCGTTGCAACATTTTGACAAACGGAAACGGTGGGAACGGTTGGTACGTTAATGATCACACCGTCTTTGGTGATCGAGCACGCAGCCAAAAGACCAAGAACGAAAATAAAATAGAGCTTTTTCATGTTACTTCATTTTAGGGTTCGATCCTGATAATTCAAGAATTAGACCAAACAAAAATGAAGCTTAGTATTTATAAACGCGCTGTGTACTTCCGTCGCTATACAATCGAATTTGAACCCCTTTGAAATGCGCATCAACTTGTTGCCCCAGAAGGTTGTAAATCCCTACGAGCATAGCGCCTTCTTTCTCCGTATTGTCGATTGTTACCAATCGTGTGTGCTTGGTTTTTGTTCCGTCCGCATCAAATTGTAACAATCGATAGTAGTTGATATCATTAGAAAACGTAACGTCAATTGTTTGGTAATGATTTACTTCTGTGGAATTTCCAACAGCATTGATATTTCCAATTTCTGTCCACGTTTTTCCGTCTGTGCTTCGTTCCACACTAAAATAGTCCGCATCGCGCTCACTTAGCGTTTTCCAGTAGAGTACATTGCCTTCAGGAGCGTTTACGCCTCCAAAATCAACTATTTCGACGGGAAGAATAACAATTGGACACGTTGCAGCGTTGGTGTCGCGCATTAAAAGGAGCCACGAATAATTGGCTGCGTTGTTGGCCGTTCCAGGGGTTTGATTTCCAGTCACTGTACCAGAACTCCAGTCGTTCACATCAAAAATGTCTCCGTTGTTGAACCATCCCATCATTCCTGATCCACTACCGCTAAACAATTTCAAATTGTGCGGTCCTCCAGTCATTTCAGATCCCCCGTAGGACACCCCGTGATAATAATCGCCATTCGGTTGTCTTACTTGAATTGCATCGCCACTATTTCTTAAACTCAAAGGATTCCAACCTGTTAATGGGGCTGTCGCGTAGGTGCACGGAGCATAAATAGAGTCAGGGGATGAGGTAAGCGGATAAGAGGTACATCTCTCGAAAAGAGTACTGGTATGAGGTACAACGTACAAAGAATCGTTGTTCGCGTCGGTAGGATCGTCTGCGGGAACATCTGGGTTGGGGTCTTCAGCGTTGTAAACGACAATTACCGATCCTACAGGGATTGCTCCCCACTGAGGATCGTAGGTAAATCGAAAATGTCCCTGAGCGATTCCAGAGGCTGTACCTGAATAATCTGCTGGATTGGTAAAAGTTCCGTTATTATCATCGAGAATATAACCTCGAATATCTGCCGATTCACCACATTGTCCTGTAACCACAAATTCGTAAAACTCTTGGTTCCCAGAAGGACCATTCTACCACTCATTAATAACAAGACCATTGGCGGGTAAGGAAACTGGACAGGGTGAGTTTTGAAGAATGGTGAACATCGCACTGTTACTACCCGTTGTCGATGGACTGTCGGAAATAACGCGAATCATGTAACCAGATCCAGTGATGAGGTTTGCTGGAAGCGTAAAGGAAATACTTCCTGAGTTTGCCGTAGAACTAAGAGTTCCAATGGTTGTTGGGCTGGCAAAACTTCCGATAGCATCGGATAATTGAGCTGTATAAACGTTTCCAGCGGTAAAGGTTCCTGTTGAGGTGAAATTTACGGTGCCCGACGCGGTAAGTGGAGTACTACATTCAATTGAAAAAGGAGCTGTATTTACAGCACCCGTGGTAATCGTTGTGCCGCCTCCTCCGCCGCATCCCGTACCGTAAATGCGCAAATTGTCAATACAGATGTCTTCAGAGCCAGCGTCCAATTGAAATTCAATTTGAATATCAATCACCGTTCCCGTTCCTGCTATTGGTGCAATAATGTTTTGAAAAGTGGAGGAGAGTGTTGTGCCGTCTCCTGTTCCATCGAAGTTAGCATCGACCATTGGTGCGGAATTGAATGTTGCACCGTTGTTTTCAAACCAAATAAGATTGGTCCATGTTCCTGAATTGTCAATGTCGTAATAGATATGAACGAAATCTACGTCATCCCAACCCGAATTAAAAGCGGCGGCATACATTTCGAAAGACAGACCCGTACATCCAGCAATACTCACATCGTTAAAGATCATAGTACCATTTGCCGAAGGAATGGCAGGACACCCCGCTGCATCGATATCCTGGGCAGCGAAATAATAAAGACCTTGTATTCCTGTAGGATCGTCGTTTACGTCGGAGCCATCTGTTCGTGTGAAGTAGTCATCGGCGTTGTCGGTACATTCTGTGTTGCTAGTAGTGTAGCCTCCTGCAGTTTCAAAATCGTGCGTCCATGTCTGTCCGAATGCCTGTGCGTGCATGCACAAGGCGATCAGTAGTGTAGGAACAATTAATTCAATTCTTAGGTTTAGTGCTTTCATTTGGTATCAACTAAAGGGAACAATGGAAGATCTCTGCTACGTTCATAGCGACGCATCTTCGAGTTACGTCAGTAATTATACCTTTTCGTAAAGCATGCTCATGGGCATTTCGTATCCAATCAAAGAGATCATAGTAAGTAGTTTTTAGCTACTCAAATTTACGTCATTCGAATTGATAATCAAAAGGCTATGTAAACGCAAGGTTAAGTGTTATGGCAGGTGTTGATAACCGTCAATGTGTGAATTTTACTTCGTAAGAGAGTAAAACGGTTTAGTTCTTTTTATTCAATGGATTCGTCGAAATA
>JBNKGN010000081.1:0-11205 GCA_050289845.1 Crocinitomicaceae bacterium
ACAACGTACACGACAAGTGGAGCGTATACAGCGACCTTGACGAATGCGGCAGGTTGTGATTCTACAGCAACCTTGAACTTGACAATCAATAACGCAACATCAGGTTCTGAAAGCGTAACGGCATGTGATAGCTACACCTGGTCCGCAAACGGAACAACGTACACGACAAGCGGAGCGTATACAGCAACGTTGACGAATGCGGCGGGATGTGATTCAACTGCAACCTTGAACTTGACAATCAATAATTCGACGACTGGTTCTGAGACAGCATCTGCATGTGGAAGTTATACCTGGTCAGCAAACGGAACAACGTACACAACAAGTGGAGCGTACACAGCCACGTTGACGAATGCTGCAGGATGTGATTCTACGGTGACTTTAGATTTGACGGTTTATCCGAACCCAACAGTTACCTTGGATTCTATCGGAACGTTCTGCGACTATGAGTCTGACTTTACGTTGTCAGGAGGATTGCCAGCGGGAGGAAGTTACAGTGGAACTGGTGTTACTGGAGCTATTTTCTCACCAGCAACGGCAGGAGTAGGGGTACATTCAATAACGTATTCTTACACAAATAGCGATGGATGTACAGGAACAGCCACAATGGATGTTGTTGTTGAAGATTGTTCTTCTATTGATGAAATGACTGCAATTGACCTAGTGATTTATCCAAACCCAACTTCGGGAGTGGTAAGTGTTACAAGTCAGGGAGAAACCTTAACTGGAATCCGTGTTTATGACGGAGCAGGAAGATTGGTTTTGGTCATCAATGAGAAAGCAATGACCATCCCAGTTGATTTGACGAATTTCGCTAGAGGTGTATATTCAGTTGAAGTAATTGCTGGAGAACATCACTTCCATACACGAGTGGTGCGTCAGTAAACAAAACGAAACCAAAGAGAAGGAGGATTTTTATCCTCCTTTTTTTTTGAAAAAAAACGCAAGTTGGACTTCTTTAGACCTGTTTGTTAATAAAACGATTTTGTAATTACATAAGACATTCTTAAATTAGTAACCTAAACTTTACTTTAAACTGTCAAACTATGAAACAAAACTCTCTAAAGAGTGCTCTGTTCTTGAGCATTCTATCATTACAGTTTGGTGCATTTTCTCAACAAGTTGAGAAGCATGTCAAGCCGGTACATTCAGATCCCATCACGTACAAGTCAGTGCCTGGTCCAGATGGACATATTCGCTGTCACACAATGGAAATGGATTCTGTACGTCGTGCAAACAATCCTTCCTTGCCAACATTGGCACAGGAGGAAGCGTTATTTCAAATGGAAGTAGCGAAGTACAAAGCAAATCAAGCGAATTCTAGCGCAAAGAAAACGCAGTACACTATTCCTATCATCTTCCATATCTTTACTGATGGTTCAGGTGCGGAAAATATTTCGGCTGCTCAGGTTCAAGCGCAAGTCGATCAATTGAATATTGACTACGGTGATCAAGCGGGAAGTTCGTACGCTGTTTCTGCAGACGTTGAAATCCAATTTTGTCTTGCTATGGAGGACGAAAACGGTACGCCTTTAGCAGAACCAGGAATCAATCGTATTACACAATACGGTCAAGGTCCTTTCTCGGATACTCAATTTGAGAGCACTTACAAAGCGGCAACGCAATGGGATCCTAATAGCTATTTCAATGTTTGGGTAGCAAACCTATCAGGTGGACTTCTCGGATATGCTCAATTCCCAAGTAACTCTGGCTTGGCTGGGTTGAATACAAGTGGCGGTTCTGCAAATACAGACGGGTGTGTAATTCTTTACAATACTGTTGGATCTGTAGCAAACCCATTCCCAGGTGGATCTCCATACAACTTAGGGCGTACGCTTACGCACGAAGCTGGTCACTGGTTAGGATTGCGTCACATTTGGGGTGACGGTGGATGCGGTGCAAGCGATTTTTGTAACGATACACCAGACTCTGATGGTTCAAATTTTGGATGTCCAAACACAACAAGCTGTGGTTCTCAGGATATGGTTGAAAACTATATGGATTACACGGACGACGCTTGTATGAATACATTTACAGCAGATCAAAAAACGCGTATGCAAACTGTAATGTCTGTTTCACCACGTAGAATGCAATTGGCAACTTCAACGGTTTGTAGTGTCGCAACCAATCCAGACGACGTTGGGGTGAGCTCAATCCTTTCTCCTGATGGAATTATTTGTGGTGCTTCTTTTACGCCAGAAATTACGATTACGAACTTCGGAACGAATACAGTATCTTCATTCACGCTCACATACGATATCGATGGATCAGGTCCGCAAACGTATGCGTGGACGGGAACATTGACTTCAGGTCAGTCGGTAACAGTAACACTCGGTGCACTTTCTTCAAGTAACGGAGCGCATATATTTAACGCTGCGACAAGTGTTCCTAACGGAACAACTGATACGAATGGAAGCAATGATGCTGGTTCTTCAAACTTTACTTTAAATACTTCCGGTCAGGCAATTTCGTTCATTTTGAGCACAGATTGTTACGGTGAAGAAACAGTCTACGAATTATACGATGCAGGAAACAACTTGTTGTATACAGGAGGAAACCAAAATGTTACAGTTCCAGTAACGACGACTCAAAATACAGCAACAACTGACCCAGGAGCCTACCCAAGTGAGACAACAATCACCGAAGTTTGGTGTTTGTCTGATGGATGTTACGATTTCTACATCCACGATGCTTATGGGGATGGAATTAACGGTTCTTCAGTAACTGGTTGTAATACGGATGGTGATTACTCAATCGAAGATGCACAGGGAACGGTTCTTGGTTCAATGCAAGCTGCAAATGGAAGTTTCAACTTCGGAGAAACAATCAACTTCTGTGTAGCACCTCCATGTGCTTCAACGTTTAGCACATCTACCGTTCAGGAAGAGTGTTTCGAAGATGGTAGCGGTTCTATTCAAGTGAACTTCACTGCGGGTAATTCCACTGGTGCTACTTATAATATTGGAAGTGGAGCACAATCTTCAGGCTTGTTCCAAAACTTAACACAAGGTTCGTACACGATTGAAGTGGTAGATGGTGATTTATGTACTTCTTACGTAAGTGTTGTTCTTGCTGGGCCAAGTGCATTGAGTACTTCAACTGCTTCTGTGACTCCAGAAAACTCAGGAAATGACGGTGCAATTAACATCAACGTCTCAGGAGGAACGCCAACGTACACATACAGCTGGTCTGGACCAAATGGATTTACAGCTACTTCTCAGAATATCTCTGGATTGGTTGGTGGAACCTACAGCGTTACAATCACAGATGCTAACGGATGTTCTTCAACTATCAGTAGTATCGTAGTGCAATCAAATGTTGGAATTGAAGAGTTGGCGAACGGTGAGTTTATCGTTTTCCCAAATCCAAGCACGGGACTTTTCAATGTTGAGTTGATCGGTCAGGCGAACGAAGAATTCACGGTATCTGTAGTGGATATTGCAGGTCGCGTTGTTTATCAAGAAGTAACGGGTGAAAGCGCGTTTACGATCGACTTGACAAATGCGGCTGCAGGTTCTTATACGGTAGCAATTCAAACGTTGCAACACACAATGATGAAACGAGTGGTAGTGAAATAATCTCCCCTCAACACATAGAAGGTGCCTTCCGTTAATTCGGGAGGCATTTTTTTGTGGAATCAAATTGCGTTTGTGTAAATTCGCGTACATCCCATTCAAACAATATGAGCAAATTGAAAATTAACGGACACGGTCACATTTTACCAGAACCACATGAGATCCCGAAATTCATGAAAGACAAAAAGTTGTTTTGGATCGATGAGGATCGAAAGTTCATGCGCCAAGGCGATTGGACACGACCGATTACGGATCCAAGTTTCTTTTTTGAAGAAAAGCTCATTTGGATGGAGAAAAACCACATTGATCACGGGGTGATGCTCAATCTTTCCCAAATCTATTGCAATGGTTGGGACCGTCAAGATGCACACGACGCAATTCGCTGGCAGAACGATTTTAACGCGAGCGTTCAGGAACGTAGAAGTGATAAATTTACGTGCGGTTTCGTCGTTCAACCCTTGTATGTCGACGATGCACTCGAAGAAATCCATCGTTGCGTGAAGGTGTTAAAGATGAAACTCCTTTGTTTGCCGTCGCACTTTTTAAACAAAGACGAAGAATGGGTGTCCGTGGCAGACGACGACGCTTTACCCATCTTTGAATTGGCAAATGAATATGGATTGGCCATTGAAATTCACCCTTACGATGGCGAAAAAATGGTCAAATTGAAAGATGCATATTGGCGTTTTCATTTGGTATGGATGATGGCACAAACAGCAGATACGCTTCATTTCTACGTACTCAAAGATTTTATTCAACGGTTTCCAAATATTCGCACTTGTTTTGCGCACGGCTGCATGCTTGGTCAGGCAAATTATGGAAGAAGACTTCAGGGATTCGATGGGCGTCCTGATTTGTTTGAAAATGCACGAGATCCGCGTGCGGCACTGGGACATCCGAATCTCTTTTTTGATACCCTGGTTCACGATTCGTACACACTTCAATTACTTAAAACGCGTGTCGGTCCAGCGCAAATTGTGGCAGGACTCGACGATCCCTATCCACTAGGCGAAATGGAAGGAGTGGCCAATTCTTATCCAGGACGTGTGATAGATTTTGCGGTGGAAGCAAATATTCTGACACAAAAAGAGTCCGATGCCATTTGGTACGATAATATTTTACGATGGATCGGTGACGATACGCTAGGTCAATAGATGTAAGGCCGTTTTTTTAATTAATCACTACATTTGCCGCAAATAAGATACAATGGCGCAAAAACCCTCAACTCCTAAAGGAACAAGAGATTTTTTACCGGAAGTCGTCGCAAAACGACAGTATATTTTCGAAACGATTAAGAAATCATTCGAAACCTACGGTTTTTCCCCAATTGAAACACCTTCTTTTGAGTTGTCTTCTACATTGCTTGGGAAATACGGCGAGGAAGGCGATCGTTTGATTTTTCGCATTCTAAAAAACGGAGAAAAAGTAAAAGACGCAGACCTTGAAGCCTTGAAGTCAGGTAATTTTGCCCGGTTCTCGAACTCTTTGTCGGAAAAAGCCCTACGCTACGATTTGACCGTGCCGTTTGCGCGTTTCGTTGTACAACACCAGAACGAACTTTCGTTTCCTTTCAAGCGTTATCAAATTCAGCCTGTTTGGAGAGCCGATAAACCTCAGGCAGGTCGTTTTCAGGAGTTTTATCAGTGCGATGCCGATGTTGTTGGTAGCGATGCGCTGATTTACGAGTTGGATTTCATTCAATTGTTTGATGAAGTGTTGTCCAATTTGGGGATTGAAGATTTTACTGTCAAGATAAATAACCGAAAAATTCTCACGGGAATTGCCGAAATTAGCGGTGAGTCGGAACGCTTGGTGGATATCACCGTTGCCATCGATAAGTTGGATAAAATCGGACTGGACGGTGTTATTAAAGAACTAACAGCCAAAGGAGTTTCGGAGGCAGCCATTGATAAAATTCGTCCTTTGTTTGATATTGCTGGAGGTACGCGTGAACGAATCGATCAAATGAAGACTTTTTTGCAGGATTCAGAAATAGGGCAGGCGGGTATCGAAGAATTGGTGTATCTTTTTGATCAGACAGAACGTCTGGGGCTAAGAAATGCCAAAGTAGAATTTGATGTCACACTTGCGAGAGGATTGAACTATTACACAGGTGCCATTTTTGAAGTGAAGGCAAATGCTACAAATTACGGAAGTATCTGTGGTGGAGGTCGCTACGATGATCTTACGGGCATTTTTGGAATGAAGGATATGTCAGGCGTTGGAATTTCCTTTGGTGCCGATCGCATTTACCTTGTGTTGGAAGAGTTGGATCTGTTTCCAAAATCCGTCGATAGCCGTTTGGATGTGCTATTAATCAACTTTGGTGAAACAGAGGCAAATTATTGTTTGCCATTGGTGAAACGCCTTCGAGAGCGGGGAATTTCGTCTGAGTTGTACCCGAAATCGACCAAGATGAACAAGCAAATGAAATACGCGAATGATCGCGGGGTGAAATTTGTAGCAATGATTGGTGAAAATGAAATAAACAATCAAACAATTCGATTGAAGCAGATGGATAGCGGCGATCAATGGGATCTGGATTTGGACGGAGCGACACTTAAAATCAACGAATTACGATGAATAAATACAGCATAGACAACACATGGGTAACGCTAGATCAAGTCGATGCGATATTGGCTTCAAGTGCCCACGTTTCCCTCAGTGAAACCGCAAAATTGGAAGTGCAAGCCTGTCGTGATTATCTGGATGAAAAGGTGAAACACCATGGAGATCTCATTTACGGGGTGAACACTGGTTTTGGATCGCTTTGTAATACGGCTATTTCTTCGGAGGATTTGGAACAATTGCAACGAAATTTGGTGCTTTCACATGCTTGTGGAATGGGAGCAGAAGTACCTCCTGCAATTGTGAAACGGATGCTTTTATTGAAGGCGTTGGGATTGTCCCACGGGAATTCGGGAGCACAAGTGGCGACGATCGAGCGTATTTTGTTCTTTTTCAATAATGATATCCTTCCTGTTGTCTACGAACAAGGAAGTTTGGGGGCTTCTGGAGATTTGTCGCCGTTAGCACACATGTCGCTACCTATTATTGGGGAAGGTGAAGTGAATTATCTCGGGAAGAAACATCCAGCAAAAGATATTTTGAAACAGTTTGATCTCGAACCGATTGTTTTGCGATCGAAAGAAGGTCTGGCTTTACTCAACGGAACGCAATTTATGAGTGCGTATGGATCGTATGCCGTTACCAGTGCTAGAAAATTGTGGCGTCAATTCAATACGATCGCCGCTTTGTCGTTGGAAGCTTTTGATGGACGTTTAAATCCATTTCAGGCCAATGTGAACGAGATTCGCAACCAAAAAGGACAAATAGAAACGGCTGAAATGATGCGCGATCTACTAGAGGGTAGTCAAATGATTTCGAGACACAAAGAACACGTGCAAGATCCGTATTCATTCCGTTGTATTCCTCAAGTGCACGGAGCTTCCAGAGATGCCATCGAATACTGTGCGGGTATTTTTGAACGTGAAATCAATGCTGTTACGGACAATCCAACGGTTTTTCGTGAGGAAGATGACGTTGTTTCCGCTGGGAATTTTCACGGACAACCATTGGCGATTAGTATGGATTTTCTTGCAATTGCGTTGGCGGAATTGGCGAGTATTTCAGAACGCCGCGTTTATAAGTTGATTTCGGGAACACGTGGATTACCAGCCTTTTTGGTCGCAGAACCAGGTCTGAATTCAGGATTTATGATTCCGCAATATACAGCTGCAAGTATCGTAAGTCAAAACAAACAATTGTGTACCCCAGCCAGTGTTGATACTATCGATTCAAGTAACGGACAGGAAGATCACGTGAGTATGGGAGCGAACGCAGCAACGAAATTGTACCGTGTCGTAGAAAACTGCTTTGCTGTTCAAGGGATCGAGTTATTAAATGCAGCACAAGCAATGGATTTCCGCGAAGAAAAAAGTTCCGAAATGCTCGAGAAATTGCGCGCTGCATTCCGAAGTAAAGTGGCATTTGTCCAAAGCGATGTCTATTCGCACGAGTTAATGAAAGCGAGTGAAGCTTTTGTTAAAAACGAAATGTATTTGATAGGATGATACGAGAAGAAACACCAACACGACGCCCAGTATTTTTATTGGTGCTCTGCATCTTAAGTTTGGTTTGGATGGGGTCTGGTTTTATGTTTGGATCCGCGAGTCTTGCAGCGGGACCGAGTTCTGAGAAGCAGATGGCTGAAGCGACCGCCGAATTTGATAAGAGTATCCAGGACATGAAAGATCAAAACATGGATAGCTGGGTGCCCATGTTTATCAAATTTAAACGGATGACTATTGAGTCGAACAGGAAGTTTTATCCAATGCAAACGACCTCACTGTTGATTTTCGTGATTGGTATT
Source organism: Crocinitomicaceae bacterium (assembly GCA_050289845.1). GTDB lineage: Bacteria > Bacteroidota > Bacteroidia > Flavobacteriales_D > Crocinitomicaceae > UBA4466. Next base: position 7,945 of record JBNKGN010000081.1, read on the forward strand.
TTTTCTGTTATTTGGATGCTTCGAAGAAAGAAGTTGGGATTTCATCTTTACATCATTTATTCGCTACTCGGCTTATTGCAATATTACTTTTTCCTGTCGCCAGCGATGATACCAACGCCTTTGGTGGTATTCAATCTTGTTCTTTCCGGGATTTTTATCTCGATGTATGCGGCAAATCTCAAATGGTTGCGATAGTTTTTTGAATGCAATGGATGCTGTTCGAAAACCCTCTTCGCTCGAAGGAGGAATCACGCTCCTGGCACTTGTTCGACGCTCTTTTTTCGTATTATAACGGGGAAACACAGACAAAACGTTATCTTTGCGCCAAAATCAACGTTCATGTTAGCTGTTAATAATTTATCTCTTCAATTCGGAAAACGCGTTCTTTTCGATGATGTTAATGTCAAATTCGTAAATGGAAACTGCTACGGTGTTATCGGTGCCAACGGTGCTGGTAAATCGACATTTTTGAAAATATTAACGGGCGATCAAGATCCTACGACAGGACACGTTTCTTTGGAACCAGGGAAACGTCTCGCGGTTTTGAAACAAGATCACTTTGAATTCGATGATTTTGAGGTATTGAACACCGTAATCATGGGGCATACGCGTTTGTATGAAATCATGACGGAAAAAGATGCACTTTACGCAAAACCTGATTTTTCGGATGAAGACGGGATGAGAACCGCCGAGTTGGAGGGCGAATTTGCCGATTTGGAAGGTTGGAATGCAGAAACAGATGCTGCGACGCTTTTGTCGAATCTCGGAATCGATGAGTCAAAGCATTACATCAAAATGGAAGAACTTTCCAACGACTTAAAAGTACGCGTACTTCTCGCGCAAGCGTTGTTTGGAAATCCAGATGTATTGGTACTCGATGAGCCTACGAATGACCTTGATTTGAATACGATTTCATGGCTGGAGGATTTCCTTTTGGATTTTAAAAACACCGTGATTGTTGTATCGCATGACCGTCACTTCTTGGACACCGTGTGTACCCATATATGTGATATCGATTTCAGTAAAATCAACATTTTCACAGGAAATTATTCATTCTGGTATCAGTCTTCACAATTGGCTGCTCGTCAACGTGCAGATAAAAACAAAAAGGCGGAGGAGAAAAAGAAAGAATTACAAGAATTTATTGCGCGTTTCTCTGCAAATGCCGCTAAATCGAAGCAGGCAACAAGTCGTCGTAAGATGATGGATAATTTGGATATCGAGGAAATTCAACCTTCAAGCAGAAAATATCCAGGAATTACCTTCAACCAGGACCGCGACGCTGGAAACCAAATTTTGAATATTGAAGGACTTTCTAAATCGCTGGAAGGAAAAAGTCTTTTCAAGAATCTAAATATTATTGTCAATAAAGGAGATAAAATTGCCTTTGTTTCTAAGAATTCGGTAGCACTGACATCTTTCTTCGAAATTTTGAACGGAAACATGAAACCTGATGCTGGTGAGTTTACCTTCGGAACAACCATTTCTACAGCATATCTTCCAAATGAGAACCATCATTTCTTTGAAGAAAAATTGCCATTGATAGATTGGTTGCGTCAATATGCGCAAACAGACGAAGAAAAAGAGGAGGTGTATCTTCGAACGTTCTTAGGAAGAATGCTTTTCACTGGAGAAGAAGCGATGAAAACAGCGAATGTATTGTCCGGAGGGGAAAAAGTACGTTGTATGCTGTCTAAAATGATGCTGGCAAAAGGGAATCTGCTTATGATGGATGAACCTACGAATCACTTGGATTTGGAGTCAATCACTGCTCTGAATAATGCCATGAATGAATTCCCAGGTACCTTGCTTTTTACCTCGCATGACCACGAATTGGTGAACACGGTAGCGAATCGTATTATCGAAATCACGCCGAATGGATTGATCGATAAAATGATGCCGTACGATGATTACCTGAAGGATGCGAAGATTGCATCGCAAAAAGAAGAGTTGTACGCTTGATGCTTTCGTGAAGAGGAGGGAATGACGTTTCTCTAATTTGAGATTTCGGTCTTCATTGTCTCAATTAATAGCACTACATTGATCACTCCTTCATCGCAGTGTTCTCCGTACACATGCCATGACTTTTCGTTATTTAATGTGGAATTCAACGTGCAAAAGACGCCTTGAGTAATAGAAGATTGTAACTTTGCCGAAAATCGATCCATGATTCAATTTACGTTTTCGACAGCACAAGCTAACAGTCAATATATTCAAATCCAAGCGGAGATTCCCGTGACAGGTCCAACGACCATTGTAGAATTCCCTTCTTGGCGACCAGGACGTTACGAACTCGGAAATTTCGCTAAGAACGTACGGAATTTTAAAGTGTTTGGCGCCAATCTGCAAAAACTAGCCTTTCAGAAAACCACCAAAGATTCCTGGGAGGTCAATACCGATGGTCAACGTTCCATTATCGTGCAATACAACTATTACGCGGCGGAGCTCAATGCTGGTTCAACGTTTTTAAACAAAGAACAATTGTATGTAAATCCCGTTAATTGCTGCGTTTTTACCACCGAGACTTTTGATCAACCCGTTGCTATTACTTTGGATATTCCAGAACAATGGACAGTAGCCACTTCGATGGAGTTCCGCGATGGGAAATGGTATGTTGAAAACAGTGAAGAATTGTTGGATTCACCATTTATTGCCTCTGAAGGATTACAGAAGGAATCGTATGAGTCGCACGGCGTGCTGTTTCACGTTTGGTTCAATGGATTGGTGAAACCGGATTGGGAACGACTTCTAAAAGATTTTAAAGCGTTTACAGATAGCCAAATTGGGAAATTTTCAGAATTTCCTGTCAAAGAATATCATTTCTTGAATCAAATATTGCCATATCAGGCGTATCATGGGGTAGAACATCAAAAATCTACGGTGATTGCACTTGGACCTTCATACGATATTTTTGGTGGATTGTACAAAGAGTTATTGGGAGTTAGTTCACACGAGTTGTATCATACTTGGAATGTGAAAGCCATCCGACCAATCGAGATGTTTCCGTACAATTTTAAAAAGGAAAACTATTCACCGCTCGGCTATCTGTGCGAAGGTGTGACCACTTACATGGGCGATTTGTTTCTGTTCAAAAGTGGTGTCTTTGATTTGTCGCAATACCTAAACGAGTTGAACACACAATTGCAACGCCATTTTGACAATGCAGGTCGATTTAACTATTCCGTGGCCGAATCTTCCATGGATACCTGGTTGGATGGATATGTTCCTGGAGCGCCTGGACGCAAAGTGAGTATTTATACG